>JBCBAO010000013.1:0-18114 GCA_038532405.1 Pseudomonadota bacterium
CCAGTAGAACCATGTATCAAGGCCGATGGCAAAGAGGAGAATCGAAACTGGTATCCACCAGACCGGGTACGCATTTATGTCCGTATATTTCCGGAAAACAGACTGTCCGAAAATTTCGTGGAGTGAGAGCTCAACAAATGTATAGGCGAGGATAAAGACCAGTATGGTAACGAAGGAATTCTTAACCTCGCGGACAACCTGCCGGTTTAGAAACTTGCGTGGAGGACGCTTGCGGATCAGGCGGTTGCGCAGAATCGGCTTCAGAAAAACCCAAGTCACGAGGAATACCCCGACTGTTCCGATCAGATAACGCATCCCTTCAATCCGGATGCCGGGCAATAGATTGTTTGTAAGATCCGCAAAGTACTGGCCGATAAACTCCATGGCATTTCTCCTCGTGAACGATGGAGCAAGACAATCAGTGCCCGGCCTTCAAATCCGCGCGATTCACAACAAAGCGTGTCGATTTCGAAAATGAGGAGGGTTTTTCAGGATCGATCAGGTGCCACTCGCGCGAGGGTGGTGGTGCGATAGTCCGATGGGGTTTGGCCGACGAGCTGCTTGAACGCCCGATTGAAGGGGGCAAGCGAGGCGAAGCCCGCATCCATGGCAATGGTCAGGATTGGAAGACGGGCGTGCTCAGGGTCCACAAGCACGGTCTTGGCCGCCTCAATGCGGTAATGGTTGAGAAAGGCAGCAAAGTTGCGGTGGCCCATGGATCGGTTGATCAGGGCCCGCAGCTGATGCTCGGGAATGCCGACCCGGCCCGCGAGTGCACCAATCGTCAATCCGGGCTCTGCATAGGCCTTTTCCGTCTCCATGATTGCGATCAGTCGGCCATGGGCTGCAGCGTCGCGGGGACTGATATCACCCAGTCCCGATGCTCTTGCAGGCTCTCGGACCTTAACCGGTTCGAACCGGATAATGTCTGGATGGAGTTGTGAGGTCCAGAGTATTGCCGCAATGATGACCGGTAGAATAACGGCGGCAGAATAGGCAATAACAAGCGCACCATACCCCGCCGGTTCTAGGAAGTTCTCCCCCGTGGTCGAGAGCAGTGTTGCAACAATTATGGCGATTAATAGCACGAGGCGCAGTCGGCGCCGCTTGTCCACCAGATCCTCGCCATAGCCAAGGATAATTGTCCAAACCAGATGCCCAATGAGAGCAAGTGCAATCAGATCGGTGATCCACACCGGATAGTTCAATGGCCAGAGAGTCCAGCCGATGGCCGCCAGACGCCAGGGTAGCACGGCCAGAAAATACGTGGAAAGGCCAAGCCAATGCAGAATGCGAGGGCGAAAATCCTCTTCGAGAAGGGCGAGGGCGGCCCACCAAACGAGCGGGACGCTAAATGCATCGATGAGGCGTAGTGGCGCATAGATCCACACTGGCTGCCCTGTAAACCCAAGGAAGACAGCGAGGAGCGAGACATTTGCCGCAACCGCATATTTTACGGCCGAAGTTTGCCACCCATCGCGGATTGCCAGCGCAAGAAAGATAAGGATAGCCGTTGCAGCGGATGATCTTAAAACCGCGTCAAGGAGTTCCATGGACTAGGCCGCATCCTCGCGCACCATTAGCTGCCATCGTCCAGCTTCACGCCATAAAGCTCCAAACGATGATCGACCAGTTTATAGCCCAGCTCTTTGGCAATGAATTCCTGCAACCGTTCGATTTCTTCGTTCTG
This sequence comes from Pseudomonadota bacterium, assembly GCA_038532405.1. Lineage (GTDB taxonomy): Bacteria > Pseudomonadota > Alphaproteobacteria > Caulobacterales > Hyphomonadaceae > CALLCD01. The sequence continues at coordinate 1,691 of JBCBAO010000013.1, forward strand.
AAACTCGATGACATCACCGGTTCGAACATCAATCAGATGGTCATGGTGTTCGTCTGGAATTTCCTCAAACCGGGCGCGCCCATCGCGGAAATCGTGGCGCTCGATAATGCCGGATTCCTCGAACAGTTTTACTGTACGATAGACGGTGGCGAGCGAAATTGATGCATCCAGGGCATTCGCGCGGCGATGGAGCTCTTCGGCATCGGGGTGGTCATCTGAGCTCGACAGGACACGCGCAATAATACGGCGCTGGTCCGTCATCCGGAGCCCTTTTTCCACGCACAGTTTTTCTAATCGATCCATGTTCGTCTTCATGCCCCGGCTTAGCCTTGAAGTCCAGACATGGCACACGACATTAAGAGCGCATCTGCCCGTGGGCTATCCCTGCGGGCGTAATAGGCCCGTCGCCTGCCATCAATAGTGAAGCCAAGGCTTTGGTAGAGCGCCTGGGCCGGCTCATTATCGGCAGCAACATCAAGGATCCAACGCGCCGCACCGCGTGCGCTGGCCTCTTGCGTTGCTTCCCATAAAAGCCGACGAGCATATCCTCTGCGCTGGTGGAGCGGTGCTGTGGCGAGAAGCAGCAACTCTGCGTCTTCACCGGCAATTTGGGCGCACAGGGCTGCCAGCAAAGCGTCGCCTGCACCGCGTTTTTCTGGCCAAAGGCCAATCCCGAAAACCGCCGCCTGGCCGAGGAGGGCTTGGAGCGAATCAACGCTCCACGCGGTCTCGAACGCGTCGGTTTGCAACCGGTGCATGTGGACGGCATCGCCTCGCCCAAGATGGCCCACGTCAAAACTCATCGGATGGGGGGCCGCATTGGCACCGCATCCGGTGCACGTGCATAGGCTGGTCGTGGTGGATGTTTGTGCGGCGTGAGGTCTATGGCCCGTTCCCCAGCCCATTTCGCTTTCGGGGCGGCGATAATCATTGCGTCCTGGTCGAGATCCGCTTCCGGATATTCCTGCGGCGGGCCCACACCAAGGCCATTGGCAAGGGTTTGAACCCACCAGGTTCGGTCTGGGGGTCTTTTTTGGGCGGCGAGTCCGCAGGGCCCCGAATGCCTGTCGCCATAGGGCGTCCCGGCCTCCAGCGTCGTGACACCAACGGCCGGAATGTTCAGGCCAAGCGCCAGTGCGCGCGCAAAAGCGACGCCAATGCGGATTCCTGTGAAACTGCCAGGGCCAGTCACCACAGCAATCTTACCGACATGCTTCAACTCAATCTCAGCGTCTATCAGGAGGTCCTCAAGGAGGGCTGGAAGTCGGCCGTCCTGGCCTTTTGCCATCGCTTCGAAACGACTTGTGATGACAGCCCCATCCCGCAAAAGCGCAAGATCGCAGGCGGCAAGCGCGGTGTTGATCGAGAGGATGAACATGCCGATGTCTTAGAGGATGAGGCATGCCTCATCAAAATCGAGCCTTGGTGAGCGGTCGAACAGATCGGTCCGATCTCCATGGCCGACATTGCAGAGCCAATTGGATCGCCAACGGGCACGGTCGCCGGTCATGAATTCGGCATCGACACCGGCATTGTCGAACCCAGACATAGGACCGCAATCGAGGCCAACCGCCCGGGCAGCCATCAGAAAATAGGCGCTTTGCAGGGTGCCGTTCCGAAAAGCCGTTATCTCGCGCTGACTCTCATCTTCGAACCAGTCTTTGGCTGTCGGATTGTGGGGGAACAGCTCCGGCATTTTTTCATGGAAGTCGAGGTCATGGGCGAGGATAACCGTCCAAGGCGCGGACATGGTTTTTTCGACATTTGCTTCCGATAGGAAGGGTTTCAAACGATCCCGCCCCTCTCCCTGGGCCAGAAAAATAAACCGCCCCGGTGAACCATTGGCGCTTGTCGGGCCCCATTTTGTCAGCTCATAAACCGCGCGCATAAGTGTCTCTGGAACGGACGTTTCCGACCAGGAATTATAGGATCGTGCGCGGCGAAACAGCGTGTTCAAAGCTTCATCATTGATCGGATCAGCCATATTCAACCCCCTCAAATTTTTAGATTAGATGTCGCTGGTTAAAGCGCAGCTTCAACCGCTGTAACCTCAGGCACATAGGCCCGCAGCATGTTCTCAATGCCCTGTTTCAGCGTATAGGTCGAGGAGGGGCAACCGGCACATGCGCCGCGCATGGACAGGTGAACAATTCCCGTCTCCGGTTCGAACCGGTGGAAAATAATATCTCCCCCATCGGCGGCCACGGCCGGGCGGACACGTGTATCGATCAATTCCTTGATTTCGGCCACAATCTCAGCGGCCTCGCCCTCATATTGGCTGTCATCGTCGCCCGCCTCGGTTTCCGTCGCATCGATTACGGGAAGCCCGGCCACGAAATGATCCATAATGGTAGCGAGCGCGATTGGCCGCACATGTTTCCAGTCCGCATCCGGGGCTTTGCTGATCGAAACAAAATCGGACCCCAGAAAAACCCCGGTCACCCCTTTTACGTCAAACAGCGCTGTGGCCAGTTTGCTATTGGCAGCGGCTTCTGCATTCGGGAAGTCGAAGGGCCCGGCGGTACCGGCCACCATCTGACCTGGCAGAAATTTCAGCGTATCCGGATTTGGGGTCGGCTCTGTTTGGATAAACATGGCAGGGCTTTCGCGTTTTTGCTGTCCCCGCGTACATGGCGCGTCATGGGGCGCGGATCAAGCTTTGGCAGGTGGTTGGCTTAATTCGTCGCGTCCGAGCCCGCCTGACTTTCCGTGGTGTCTTGTGTTTGCGCGCCCGGTTCGGCTGCCAAAGCAGCAGCGGCCCGCGTCGAGCTTTTTGTTGCTTCGGTCAAGAGAAACGCCAACATGGCTGGATGGTTTGCACCGAGTGTTCCATCACCCCCTTGATTTGAAACAAATAAAGGATGGATTTGCGCCGCGCGCTTCCATTTTAACACGGCATCCTCCGCCAGGTTCTCAGCATTTTCAGACGGAAATGGGGTAGGATTAGCAGCCAATCGCGCTTTTAGCAGTTCATGGGCGACATGGGCCCGCGCTTTGGCGCGATATACGGCTGAAACCGCTTCCTGGCTTGCGATCCAGCCATCGCCTGGGCTTGCGAGCGCTGTTAACTCCGATCGGCTGGCATCGGCCCAACCCGAAGCAAGTTGCAGCTCTGCTGCCAGAGCGCCAAGGCCCTGCGGTCGCCCGGCAAGGCCTGCGGCGACGCGGCCATCGTACCGGGTCAATGCTTCGCGCGCTGCGCCAAGGCGCGGTTCCGTCGCCCCATCATCGCTTCGCCCAAGCAGCCGGACGGCTGTTGCAAGATCCTGGTCCCGCTGTCCCTCGAAGAGAGACAGGGTTAGCCGGCCATGGTCGGCAAGGGCTGCCACGAGGCCAGCTTGCCAGGCCGGCAGCGCGATCAGGCGCGATTGGGGGTGCCATCTATGCCGATCGGCGGCCCAGCCGGGCCCATTCAGTTCGCGTGTAATCAATGTCGCTGCCACGCCCGCTTCCGGTGCGGACCAATGCCGGCCTTCGGATAAATCGACCGGCGCATCGATGATATCGTGGCTGGTGACGGTCAAAAGTGGATAGGCAAGGACAATCCCGGCCACCGCTAGCACCTTCATCGCCTTGACCCACGGATCAAAACTGAAGGGTTTCTTCGCCGCCGATTCTTCGAAGGCCTGGTAAGACAGTTTGACGATTGGCACATCGCCTGTTTCTGCGAGCGGTTCGGTCATATCGTCTGCCATGCAATCTCCGTGCAGCGGTCAGATTAGACCCATCAGGCTTTCCAGAGTGTTGATGAAGTGTTTACGTGACAAATCTGTCAAGAAAGCGGCACAGCGCTGGGGCCTTAAGACCCATGGGCGGGCGTATCCTCGCCAATGTCTGCACCGAGGGCGATGACAGGGGCATTGAATTTCAGATCCCAGGGCGCGCCCTCTGAATCGATAAAGGTGAGTGTCACCTCCGTCTCATCCCCTGGAGCAAGCGCTTTATCGAAGCCGAAAAACATCAAATGTTTTCCGCCCGCCTCAAACATGACCGTTTCGCCTGCCGGGATATCGATCCCATCCACTTTGCGCATTTGCATCACGCCCGCATCGGTCATGGCGTGGGTATGGAGTTCCACACGTTCGGCGTTGGGGGACGCGATTCCCGTCAGGCGCATGGCTTCGGACCCGCCCTTGATCATAAGGCCACCCCGGGCGATATCCCGGCCGCCAATGGGCTCAACCACGTGGAGGTCGCTCACCGAAAGGTCTGCGGGTTGGGCTGGCTCCCCACAGGCGGAGAGGGTAATAGCAAGGGCTAGGGCAGTTGGCCGAAACATCAAAAACGAACTCCTTCAATGCTGTCCGCTTTTAGCGTGGTTTTAGCGCCCCAAAAAGCCGATGATCTGCCGCACCTCTTCAAGAATTGGTGTGGCAATGGCCCGCGCCTTTGCACCACCATCTTGTAAGACCCGGTCGATTTCAGCCGGATCGGCGAGATATGTGCGCATGCGTTCGGTGATCGGCGACAAATGGGCGACGGCAAGTTCGGCAAGGGCTGGTTTGAACGTGCCAAACCCTGCGCCCGCAAAATTGTCGAGCACGTCCTGTTTGGAAGAGCCGGCTAGGGCGGCGTAGATGCCAACGAGATTGTTCACTTCCGGCCGTCCTTTCAGGCCGTCTTCGCTTTCTGGAACAGGGTCTTGGTCCGTACGCGCTTTCTTGATCTTGCGCGCAATCGTATCGGCATCATCGGTCAGGTTAATCCGCGACAGGTCCGAGGGGTCCGATTTCGACATCTTTTTCGAGCCATCCTTCAGGCTCATAATGCGTGTACCCGGCCCTTCGATCAGCGGTTCAGGCAAGGGAAAGAAGCCAGGCTTGTTGAAGTCTCGGTTAAACCGATCAGCAATATCGCGGCTGAGTTCCAAATGTTGTTTCTGGTCTTCGCCAACCGGAACATGTGTTGCCCGATAGGCCAGGATATCTGCAGCCATCAGCACGGGATAATCGAACAAACCGACGGAAAATCGCTCAGCGTCCTTGCCGGCTTTGTCCTTGAACTGGGTCATGCGTTCCAACCAGCCCATCCGGGCAACACAGTTGAAATACCAGGTAAGCTCGGTATGGGCCGGCACAGCCGACTGCGCGAAAATCACCGAGCGCGAGGGATCTAGCCCACAGGCAAGATAAGCCGCCGCGATCTCACGCGTTTGCTGGGCAAGGGAGGCCGGATCGTGGTCCATGGTAATGGCATGCAGATCGACCACACAAAAAATGCAGTCATGGCGATCCTGTAGGGGGACGAATTTTTTCAGCGCACCAAGATAATTGCCAAGGTGAAGCGCGCCCGTGGGCTGTATTCCTGAAAAAACGCGCTCAGGCCCTGAATAAGTGGGGGTTGGATCGGTCATCTGAGGCGGTTTAGGGCATTCGCCGCCCCACGCAAGCTCTTTCAGTCGGTGGGCTTAGCTCCGCCGCAGGGCACCTGCAATGTCCCGTGGCCGGATCGCTCCGAAAACCAAAGCGGCCAATCCATAGGACACCACACCAACCGCAATGAAGATAAGCGTGGTTACGAGTTTGCTGTCGATCAGATGGTCGCGGACCAAGTCTGGGTTCGAAAGAAACACCAGCAGAAAAGCGCCCATCGCCCCGGTTGCAACGCCTGCGCGCACCAGGCGGTTTAGCAGCAGGGGTCCAGGCCGGTACCAGTTTCGCCGGAGGAGTGTTGTGCCAAGTAGCAGAGCATTCACCCAGGCGGCAAGGCTGGTGGCGATGGCAAGGCCCGGAAACCCGGGCAGGCCTGCGCGCTGAAAGCCGAGAAACAGCCCCGCGCCCAGCACCGTGTTGATCCCCACCGATACAAGAGCAAACCGCATGGGTGTTTTCATATCTTCACGTGCAAAATAAGCGGGTGCCAGAACCTTTATCAGGACAAAGGCCGGCACACCCCAGGCATAATGGATCAGGGCCAGTCCGGCCTGGCGGGCATCACTCGCCAAAAAGGCACCGCGGGAAAAGATACCCTCGATCAGAAAACCGGGCGCAAGTGCAAGGGCAGCCGCTGCCGGAAGGGTGAGGGCCATCGCAAGGCCGATGCCTTCATCCATCAGTTTTTGACCGTCGCTCGCATTTTCCTGCCGTGCCGCACGTGAAAGGCGGGGCAGGATGGCCACCCCTATGGCCACACCGACAAGGCCAAGCGGCAGCTGATACAGCCGGTCAGCATAGTAAAGCCACGTCTTCGCACCGACCTCGAAACTTGCGAGCGCCTGGCTCACCATGATGTTGAGCTGGGTGCCGGAGGCAGCGATCGTTCCCGGTACGGCGAGCATTAGGATATGGGTCACGCGCGGGGTCAGACGCGGCCAACCGAAGAGCGAAAGTCGAACGCCCTGTTTGCGCACGCCCCAGAACAAAAGCAGGGCCTGCAGGCCCCCCGCCAGCAGAACCGCGATGCCGGCGGCGAACGCAACGTCGCGCGGCGTATCCCCGGCAAAACTCGCTGCGATCAGGCAAAGGTTCAGAAGTGTGGGTGCACCCGCCGACAGAACGAACCACCCCGCTGAGTTCAAAACCCCCGACAGAAGCGCCGCAATCGACATACATGTGAGGTATGGCATCGTGATTTGTGTCAGCCGCACGGCAAGGTCGAAATTGCTGCGGTCGTCGGCATACCCGCCATGGAACACCAGAAGGATCCAGGGCATTGCAAGCTGGGCAACCAGGGTGAGCAAGCCGGTTAACGCAAACAAAGCGCGCATCGCTTCCGTTGCAACCTGCCGGGCTGCCTCTGGCCCATGCTCCTCCAGCGTGCGTGCGTAGGAGGGCACAAAGGCCTGGCTGAATGCCCCCTCTGCAAAAATTCGGCGGAACAAATTTGGGAACATCAGAGCGGTTGCCCAGGCATCGCCCACCGGCCCGGCACCGATCCGCGCAGCCAATAAAATATCGCGGCCAAAGCCTAGCAGGCGGCTCGTCAGCGTTAGACTTGCTTGGACGAATGTATTTCGTGCAAGGCTCATGTCTGTGCCCTAGAAGCTGTCTGCCGCGCGGGCCCTGGCCAGCCGGCGCGCCGGCGTGGTCGGCGCGTCAGGTTCATTGCGGATGAATACCCGCAATAGCCTTTCGCGCAGATAGGCCTTGGCATGGGGATCGGTCAGCTTTTCGCCGTCCTCTGTTCGAATGTAAAATGCATCGAATACCCGTTCTCCATAGGACCCGACATGGGCTGAATGGATCGATAGGTTGAGCTCGGCCAGGGTGCGCGCCACATCCAGCAGCAGGCCCGGCCGATCCCGCGCCGCAATATCGATAACGGTAAAATCCCGCGACGCCGCGGTATCAATTTCCACCGACGGTTCAACAACAAATGCCGCTTCCCGGCGATGTTTGCGGCGTTTTTGCGGTTCCGGCTGGCTGCGTCCGGCGAGGGCATCAGCAACGCAGGCGACCAGGGCATCAAGGCGGCTGGCATCGCCCTCGGCAAACGGACCGCCTTCACTGTCCTGCAGGGTGAAAACGTCGATAATCTGTCCGCGGGTGCTGGTGAAAACCTGGGCCGATGCAATGCTTGCGCCCTGGCTTGCAATGGCTGCCACTAGGGTTGCAAACAGGCCGATACGGTCCGGTCCCGATACCAGCAGGGTTACGCTTCCCTTGTCTGCCCGTATGTCGGCGGAGACATGCAACGCGTCGCCCACTTTGAGCGCTTCGGCGTGGCGGTTCAGCGTTTCAAGGTCAAAGCCGATCCAATAAGCCGGCTCCATCTCCGCCATGATTGGCGGGATCGCGCCCCGTGCCTCTTGTAGGTCTGATCGGCGTTGTTCTGCTCGCTCGGAAAGGTCTGCGGCAACTGCGCCCTCATCCGTGCGTCCGCCGCGAAGGGCAGCCACCGTATTGTGGTGCAGGTCCGATAACAATTGACCCTTCCACCCATTCCACACTTTTGGGCCAACGGCCGTGATATCGGCAGCGGTCAGGATATGGAGCAGGGTCAGGCGCTCAATCGACCCAACAAGATCGGCAAACCCAGCCACGGTGCGTGGATCTGAAATATCGCGCTTTTGCGCTGTTTCACTCATTTCCAGATGGTTGCCCACCAGCCAGGCCACGAGCTCGACCTCTGCTGTGGGCAGCCCTAACCGCTTGCAGGCTGCGCGGGCGGTCCGCATGCCTTCAACTTGCTGGTCGCCTTTTCCCTTTCCCGTATCGTGGAGGAGCATGGCGAGATAAAGCGCGCGCCGATTTTGGATGGACTGGAACAGTTTGGTTGCATGGCTGTGGTGCTCGCTGCGCCCATGTTCGATGTCGGACATGATTTCCACGGCGCGTAGCGTGTGCTCGTCCACCGTATAGTGGTGGTACATGTTAAACTGTGTCTGGGCGACGATGCCGCCAAATTCGGGGAGGACCCGGCCAAGCACACCGGTCTCGTTCATCAAGCGAAGAATACGCGCCGGCTCAGGGGTTTCCAGGAGACAAGACAAAAACAGGGCCCGGGCTTCCGGCGTGCGGCGCATGGCGGGGCGGAACGCCTTGACCGACCGGGCGGCCGCGCTCATGGCGTCGGGATGAATATCGAGGTTCTCCTTCGCCGCGGTGGCAAACAGGGCCAATAGGCGCTCGGGTGCCTCCTCGAAGGATGAGGGTGCCGCAATCGACAGCAGACCATTGTCGATCATAAAACCAGTATCCTGGAAGGCCTTCGGGGCCGGGCGTGGCAGCAGGCGCTTTAGGCCTTGGGGATTGCGCGCCTGTTCTATCTGCAGCTTTGCGGCGAGTATTCGGCTTAGTCCGCCGACATCCTTTGCCGCAACGAAATAGCGCTTCATAAACCGTTCCACACCCAGCTGGTCGCCCCGGTCCTGGTATCCAAGGCGGCTGGCAAGCTCGGGCTGCAGGTCGAAACTGATGCGCTCTTCCGGCCGGCCCGTGAGATAGTGTAGGTGACATCGCACGGTCCAGAAAAAGCGCGCGGCCCGAATAAAGATACGGTATTCGCTGGATGTGAAAATGCCCCGCTTCATCACCGATTCCAGGGTCGTGCCGCCATAAAGATGCTTTGCAATCCAATAAAGGGTCTGTAGGTCCCTGAGGCCGCCTTTGCCCTCTTTGACATTTGGTTCGACGACGTAGCGCGTGTTCCCCTGGCGCAGGTGGCGCGCATCGCGCTCGGCCAATTTGTCGGCAATAAAACTTGCGTCCTTGCCATCTATGCAAGCGGTTTGAAACTTATCGACCAGGGCCTTTCCCAGGGGGTCATCACCGAACAGGAAGCGCGCATCGAGGAGGGATGTTTTGATGGTTACATCATCCTTTGCAAGGCTGACGCAGCCATCAATGGTGCGGAAGGCATGGCCAACTTTCAAACCCATATCCCAGAGCGCATAGAGCATGAACTCGATCACGCTTTCGGCCCATGGAGAGACCTTGTATTGCCGGAGAAACAACAGATCGATGTCGGACGATGGCGCAAGAACGCCGCGGCCATAGCCGCCCGTCGCAAACACAGCAAGGCGTTCGCCTTCGGTTGGATTGCGGGCCCGAAAGACATGGGTTGTGGTAAAGTCGAATAGGGCAGCGATGACCTCATCCTGAACGCTCGATAAGAGCCGTGCCGTGTCCAGGCCATCGGCACCTTGTTGTAGGCGTTCTTGCGCAATAATTCGGCCCCGAAAAAGCGAGGCGTGCAAGAGATCAAGGGCACGCGACCGGGCGGCTGCCATGTCGCTGATATTGTCCAGGGCGGCCGCGCTCAGCTGGACCCGCAGTTTTCGTCCATCCACAATATCTTGAATGCGCCATTTGCCGGGGCGGTCCTTTGAACCAACGGGAGGGGTATTGTCCAATGTTTGCGGCGCTTGGTCTGGCATGCCGATGTGTCTAGCGTAGTTTCCACAACGCCGTCACTGGCTATTTGCGGTTAACCGGGGGCGTCCTCATTCAGTCTTTTCAGCTCGTAGATGAGGTCGAGGGCTTCTCGTGGTGTCAGGGTGTCCGGGTCAATACCGGTGACCGCCTCGCTCAGCGGCGATGGAGATGGTTCAGAGTTGATCGGTTCAGCCGGCAGGGACGCAAACAAGGGCAAATTCTCAGCCGGGTTCGGATCGGCCTCCAGCCGTTTCAGCACCTGTTCGGCCCGCCGCACAGCTGATTTCGGCAATCCAGCCAGCCTCGCCACCTGAACGCCATAGGACCGGTCGGCCGGGCCGGCCTGGACATCGTGGAGAAAGATCAGCTCGTCCTTCCAGTCCTTTGCCCGAAGGGAGACATTGGTGGCATGGGGAAGTTGACCGGCAAGCTCCGTCAGCTCGTGATAATGCGTTGCAAACAGGGCTCTGCACCCATTCGTTCCATGCAAATGTTCAACAGCCGCCCAGGCGATGGCCAGGCCATCATAGGTCGATGTTCCGCGACCAACCTCGTCCAGTATCACAAAACTCGCCGCGCTCGCCTGGGTCAGGATTGCGGCGGTCTCCACCATCTCGACCATGAAGGTTGACCGGCCACGGGCAAGGTCGTCGGAGGCCCCAACGCGGGAAAATACCCGGTCTGCCAAGCCGAGCCGCAGGGACCGTGCGGGAACAAAACATCCCGCCTGGGCGAGAATGACGGCGAGGGCGCATTGGCGCAGATAGGTGGATTTGCCGGCCATGTTTGGCCCCGTGACCAATTGCAGGCGTGGCCCATTTGCACCCGTCGCATCCAGCTGTGTCGTATTTGCGGTAAATCCGCCACCGGTCTTTTTAAGGGCCGCCTCGACCACGGGGTGGCGCAGGCCTTCAGCTGCGAAGTCCGGCGTTTCAACGAGTTCCGGGCGGCAGGCACCGATTTCATTTGCCCAAACCGCGTTGGCCGCGGCAACATCTAAGTCCGCCAAGGCGGCGGCGGCGGTTTGTAGGGGGGCGGACAGGGTTTCCATTTCACTGACGAAGTCATCGAACAGGGCAATTTCCCGTGCCCGCGCTTCCTCTTCAGCCCGAGAGATGCGACCGGCAAGCTCCGAAAGTTCCGTCGTTGAAAACCGGACGACATTGGAGAGGGTCTGGCGGTGGATAAATCGCGCATTCAAAGGATCAGCCATCAAGGGCTCAGCATTGCGCGCGGTAACCTCGATAAAATAGCCAAGAACATTGTTGAATTTTATTTTCAGGGCAGCAATGCCGGTTTCCCCGGCATAATCAGCTTGCAATCCGGCAATGATTTTCCTTGCATCGTCGCGCAGGGTGCGGGCCTGGTCGAGGGCCTTGTCCCACCCCGGCATGATGAAATTGCCGTCGCGGGTCAATGTCGGCACAGTGTCTGCGATGGCCTTTTCGAGATTGCTGGCAAAGGTCCCGAGTGCTGGGCAATTGGCCAAAGTCAGGTGGTGGATCGCCTTGTCTATCAAGGGGGCCGGTCGCGCCATGCGCCTGGCAACCATGCTGGCAGCGTCCTCGCCCCGGCGAAGCGCGACACCAATCGCCTTTAGATCCTTTGGTCCGCCGCGCCCGAGCCGCAGGCGCCCCCGTGCCCGCTCCATGTCCGGCGCAGCCTTGAGACTGGAGCGGATATCCTCGCAAAGATCCGGCTCTTCCAGAAACCAGCTGATGGCGTCATGGCGTGCCTGAATGGTGTCGAGGTCCGCCGAGGGCCGTGCGAGGCGGTCTGCCAGAAGCCTTGCGCCTGGCGCGGTAAGGGTGCGGTCGACCGTGGCGAGCAGGGACCCCTCGCGCGTGCCCGATACCGACCGCTCGATTTCAAGGCTCGTGCGCGTCGCTGGACCAATGGCAACGAAGCGGCCTGGTGCCGCGGTGCGTGGCGGGTCGAGCTGAATATCGGCCCCAGCTTGGGTCAGGTTGAGATACTCGAGTAGAAAGCTCGCTGCGCTGAGTTCTGCTTTGCTGAACTGGCCGAACGCATCGATCGAGGCGACTTTAAAACTCTGCTTAAGGGCCGCTTCCCCGTCTTTCGCCTTACCGATCCGCTGGGGGCGCGGGGTGGTCGCCACATCAATCGCGTCGAGGGCGTCAATGATCGTTTCCCGCACCAGATCGCCATCACCAACCAAAACCTCGCGCAGGGGCAGGGCTCCGAGGGTGTCGGCCAGGGTCGCTGGCGTCGTTTGAAAAAGCTCAAACGCGCCGGTGGAGACATCGCAAACCGCCACGCCAATATCGCGCCCGCCGCCGGTAACGCCAATCGCGGCAAGGGCATTGGACTCCTTGGCCGGCAACAAGGCATCTTCGGTAATGGTGCCGGGCGTCACGATGCGCACAATTTCCCGGTTCACGATCGCTTTGGAGCCGCGCTTTTTTGCCTCCGCGGGGCTTTCAGTTTGTTCGCAGACCGCAATGCGCCGGCCGGATGCAATTAACCGCGAGAGATAGCCCTCCGCAGCGTGGAACGGCACCCCCGCCATCGGGATCGGCTCGCCTTGATATTCCCCGCGTGCCGTCAGCGTAATGCCAAGGATCTCGGCTGCATCTATCGCATCCTGGAAAAACAGCTCATAGAAATCGCCCATGCGGAAGAATAAAAGGGCGTCGGCATGGTCGGCCTTGATCTCCAGATATTGCGCGAGAAATGGGGACGGAGCCTTGTTCGCTTTTTTGCTGGATTGGGAGGATTGGGATGTGCCATCAGCCATAGGGACGGACGCTACAGCTTACCGCTGGGATTCGGAAGAGCTTTACCGAGTGGCAAGCCGATTGCTTGATTTGATTTAAACGGTTGTGGGCCTGAACGCACCAGCATAGTCTGCGGCCGCATAACGCCAGAAATTGACAGGCCAATGCAATGACCTCAAAACGACCGAGCTTTACAGACAAAGAAGCGCTCGATTTCCACAGCCACCCTCTGCCGGGCAAATTGTCGGTTTGGCCGACCAAGCCCATGGGGACCCAGCGCGACCTGTCGCTCGCCTACAGCCCTGGTGTGGCGGTTCCGGTGAAAGCTATCGCGGAAGATCCCGATCTTGCCTATGACTATACCTCGAAGGGCAATATGGTCGCTGTCATCTCCAATGGCACCGCGATCCTTGGGCTTGGTGACCTTGGGGCCATGGCCTCCAAGCCGGTCATGGAGGGCAAGTCCGTCCTCTTCAAACGGTTTGCCGATGTTGACAGTTTCGACGTTGAGGTCACGACCAAGGACACAGAAGAATTCATCACAACGGTCCGAAATATTGGCCCGACCTTTGGTGGCATCAACCTCGAAGATATCGGATCGCCCGCCTGTTTCATCATCGAAAGCCGGCTCCAGGAAGAGCTCGATATCCCCGTTTTCCACGATGATCAGCATGGAACGGCGATCATTGCGGCCGCTGGTTTGATCAATGCCTGCCACATTACCGGCCGGAAAATGAAAGATGTGAAGGTTGCGATTTCCGGTGCCGGTGCCGCCGGCCTTTCCGTCGCAGGTCTGATCAAACATATGGGCGTGTCGGCGAAAAATATTCTGATGTGTGACCGCGGCGGCGTCATCTATCAGGGCCGGGACAATGTCGACCAGTTCAAATCCGCTTTCGCTGTAAAGACGACCAAACGGACCCTTGCGGACGCAATGGACGGTGCAGATTGCGTCATGGGGCTTTCCGTCGCTGGGGCCATCACCAAGGAGATGGTGGCGTCTATGGCCGACCAACCGATTATCTTTGCCATGGCAAACCCCGATCCGGAGATCACACCGGAGGAGATCAAATCCGTCCGCAATGATGCCATCATCGCAACGGGCCGGTCAGACTATCCAAACCAGGTCAACAACGTTCTCGGTTTTCCTTATATCTTCCGCGGCGCGCTCGATGTTCGCGCCCGCTCGATCAATGAGGAGATGAAAGTTGCCGCCGCCCGGGCCCTGGCGGAGCTCGCCCGCGAGGACGTGCCCGACGAGGTGGCCGCAGCTTACCATGGCGCACGCCCAACCTTTGGCCCAGACTATATCATTCCCACACCCTTCGATCCGCGTCTGATCAGCTTTATTCCACCCTTTGTCGCCCAGGCGGCCATGGACACAGGCGTCGCCCGCAGGCCCATCGACGATATGGAGACCTATCGACACGAGCTGGCCCGGCGCCAGGACCCCACCGCATCTTTTCTGCAAGGCATTCAAAGCGCCGTGCGCCCCATGAAAAAACGGATCGTATTTGCAGAAGGGGAGGAGCCGGCAATTGTTCGGGCGGCGGCCTCTTTCAAGATTCAGGGTCTCGGCCATCCTATCGTTATTGGCCGCGAAGAGCGCGTAAAAGCCGTGATGGACCAGATGGGTGTTCCCGAAGGCACATTGGAGATCGTCAATGCCCGCCTGTCCGACAAAAATCCGGAATATACCGATCACTTGTATGAGCGTCTTCAGCGGCGGGGGTATTTGAAGCGGGACGCCCAACGCCTCGTCAACCAGGACAGAAATGTGTTTGGGTGCTGTATGCTTGCCCTCGGTGATGCCGATGGCATGGTGACCGGCTATACGCGCAACTACGATGTGGCCCTCACCGATGCGCAGATGGTCCTCGACCCGATCCCCGGCCAGCCCATAATCGGCATGTCCATGGTCATCGGGGCCGGGCGGACAGTTTTCATCGCCGATACCAGTGTTGTCGAGCTGCCAAGCGCCGAGCAACTCGCTGCGATCGCGGTAGAAGCCGCCTGTGCCGCCCGCCGTCTTGGCTTCAAGCCACGCGTGGCCTTCCTGTCCTATTCAACCTTCGGCAATCCCATGGGCGAACGGTCGGAAAAGGTCCGTGAGGCTGTGTCCATCCTTGATGCGCGCAATGACATCGATTTTGAATATGAAGGGGATATCGCCGCCGATGTGGCCTTGAGCGCAACTCAAAAGCTTGCCTATCCTTTCTCGCGGTTGTCCGGGCCGGCCAATGTGCTGGTCATGCCAGCCATCCATTCGGCCTCCATCGCAACCAAGCTGCTCGACTCCATCGGCAATTCCACGGTGATCGGGCCAATGTTGCTCGGCCTGCAGAAACCGGTCCAGATCGCCTCGTTTGGGGCGTCGGTCTCCGATATCGTAACGCTGGCGACCTTGGCCGCCTTTGATGTGGACGGTGTCATGGGCGGGGTGCGTATGGGCTAATCGCAGAACGTGGCCGGGGCCGGAAAGCCAGCACTGGCCACGTTCGCGTTCAGCGCTCAGGCATCGAGAATAAGGCTCTTGCCGGCACTAGGGTCCCGCGATTGGCGCCACCATTCGATCGCCGACAGCACAACGGCCACGCCGCCAAGCCAAAAGGTTACGATAAACACGTAATAGAACCCGCGCAGCTCAATCATCTCGCCAAGCCAGGGCCGACCAAGGGTTCCGATCAACATGGTTAGCGACGCGAGCAGGGCATACTGGACCGCAGCAAAGCGCGGGTTCACGACCGAGGTCAGATAGGCCGTCATGGCCACGAGCGCGAGCCCGCCGGCAATATTTTCGGCAAAGATCGTGATCATCAAGCGCGCCATGCGCTGGCCCTGGTCTGGGGCCAGCGCAATCTCATCCGGTTGGATTTGCGCCGCCCATTCCGCGAAGGCCACCAGGGGCACATCGAGGTAGGTAAAGGCGAGGAAGGCATCTAAAGCAGCTGCCCCTGCAGCAAGGTCTGCATAGAGCAGATTGGTTACCGCAGCCACGATTCCACCTACGAAAAAAACCGGCATCCGGCCAATCGCAGCAATCAGGATCGCTCCAATCAGGGAGCCTAGAATAGTCGCAATCACGCCGAAAAACTTCGACGCGATGCCGACATCGGTCAGCGTATGCCCAATCGCCCCGAAATTCTCGCCGAGGTAAAACGGATAGGCAAAGGAGCCCCAGACCGCATCGGTAAACCGGTAGGTCAGGGCCAGAAGCAGGACCAGGATCACCCCCCAGCGCAAGCGTGCCATCAAGTCCATAAAGGGGTCATAGATTGCCCGAAACAGGGTCGCGAAAATCTTGTCCATCCGGTCGGCCGGATCATCGTCAATGTTCGTCTCAACGACGTGCCCTTTGTAAAGGAAGACCAGGGCGGCTGAAACCAGCGCCGGTGCAATGACCGTAAGCGCGACAATCCACGGGCCCTTCTGTTGGACGAATACGCGCCCCGATGCACCCTCACCGAGGGCCTGGACGACGAATTGAACAATCAGGAACAGGGCAATTGACCAGGATGCGGCCATGGTCAAAACTGCGGGGCGGATCACCTCCCGCGGCAGGCTGGGATAGAAGCTCGTCCGCTTTCCAGCTGACAGGCGCAAATGGGCCGGCTCCGGCGCGATCATCGTACCGCCCATGGCAATCACCATGAACCCGGCCACCATCACAAAGACAAAGGTCCAACCATAATAGTCCGCCATTAGCAGGGCGAAGAAACCGGTGATAAATCCGGCGGATTTATACCCGAACTGATAGAGGGCAGACATCAGATCCTTGTCCTCATCGGTGCGTGCAACTTCGATCCGCCAGGCGTCCAGCAAGAGGTCGTGGGTCGGTGAGATCAGGGAAATTACCAGCGCCACAAAGGCC
>JBCBAO010000014.1:0-17948 GCA_038532405.1 Pseudomonadota bacterium
CAGGAGCTCGCCGAACGGGTTAATCTGTCCCCCTCGCCAACGCTGCGACGGGTCCGCTTGCTGGAACAGGCTGGTATCATCACGGGCTATGCGGCCCTCGTCGATCAGAAAGCCCTTGGCTTACCCGTCACCGTTTTCATCCGGATCAAACTGGAGCGTCACAGCAATGCCGCCGTAAACGCGTTCGAAGCCGCCATTTCCCAAATGCCGGAGGTTATGGACTGTTGGTTGATGACCGGACGGTCCGATTATCTGCTCCGCACGCTGGCCGCCGACCTTGATGCATACGAAGCCTTTGTACGCCAAAAGCTGCAGCGATTGCCGGGGATCGCAGCCATCGATACGAGCTTTGCCTATGGCCGTGTGAAACAAGCCCAGTCGCTTCCGACGGTTTGACGCGCCAGGGGGCCTTGACGGCTCGCCACAAATTCCGCACCTGCCGAAGTCTAGAGACATCGGGAGCATTCCATGGCCGGACCGCAGCCTTTGCCGAATATTCTGGATATCGTGCCCTATAAGGGCGGCGAACCCTCCGAGGGTGGCTGGAAACTTTCCTCAAACGAAAACCCGCTTGGGGCCTCCAAGGCGGCGATTGAAGCCATGGGAGATGCTGCTCAGCACCTTGAAATCTATCCGGACGGCGGAGCCACCCGCCTGCGCAGAGCGATTGCTGAAAAGTACGGGCTCGACGCAGATCGAATTGTCTGCGGGTCTGGATCGGACGAGATTTTTCAACTGCTTGGCCGCGCTTTCCTGCGCCCTGGCGACGAGATTGTGCAGACCGAACATGCCTTTCTCGTTTACCGTCTGGTTGCCCAGCAAAGCGGGGCAATCACGGTTAACGCGCCGGAGACAGACCTTACGGCAGATGTGGATGCCATGCTGGCGTGTGTGACGGACAAGACGCGGATCGTGTTTCTCGCCAATCCGAACAATCCAACAGGATCCTATATCCCATTTGACGAGGTCAAACGGCTCCATGCCGGCCTGCGCGATGATATCCTGCTTGTACTCGACGGGGCCTATGCAGAATATGTTCGCAAGAATGATTACGATGCCGGGACGGCCCTGGCCGGAGAAGCGCCAAACGTCCTGATGACGCGGACATTTTCAAAAATACATGGTCTTGCGGCGCTTCGCCTTGGTTGGGGATACGGGCCGGCAAATGTGATTGATGCAATCCACAGGGTGCGCGGCCCCTTTAATGTGAATGCCCTCGCCCAGGCAGCTGGCGTCGGGGCCCTGCAGGACGATGCCTTTGTCCAAGCTTCAATCACCCATAATGATGCCTCGATCGAGCGAATGAGCGACGGATTGAAAGCGCTTGGCTATACGATTTCACCGACGGTCGGAAACTTTTTGCTGATCCAGTTTCCGGACGAGCCTGGCAAGGACAAAGCCGCGGCCGACGCTTTCCTCCGCGCTCGGGGGATCGTGATCCGTGACATGACGGCCTATGGACTGCCAAATTATCTGCGCTTGTCCTTCGGCACCGACGAGGCGAACAGCGACGTGCTTGCGGCATTCGAAGCCTTTGCCGCCGGATAATATGCTATGGCAGAGCCTGTTTTCCAAAAGCTGACGATCATTGGTGTTGGCCTCATCGGCGCATCGATTGCCCAAGCCGCGCGCCTTTATGGCGCTGCAGCGGACATTTCGGTTTTCGACATTGAACCCGCCGTGCGCGAACAGGCGCGCCAGCTTGGGCTAGGTACAGTTTGCGAAACGGCTGAAGCAGCCGTTGAGGACGCCGATTGCGTCATTCTCTGCGTGCCGGTGGGCGCTATTCCGCAAGCTCTGGAAACCTTCTCCAGCGCGCTGAAACCGGGCGCGATCCTGACCGATGTCGGATCTGTAAAATCGGCGGTTGCCGACAAAATGGCGGCATTGGTCGGAAAAGACATTCACGTGATCCCTGGGCACCCAATTGCTGGAACTGAAAAATCCGGGCCGCAGGCTGGGTTTGCATCATTGTTTCAGAAGGCATGGGTTATCCTAACGCCCATATCGGGCGGCTCACCTGAGTACGATAAATCAACCGATCGCCTCGCGCTATTTTGGCAGCAAGTCGGATCCACAGTCGAGATTATGGATGCAGCCCGGCATGACCGTGTATTGGCAATAACGTCCCACCTGCCCCACCTTATTGCCTACAACATCGTATCGACGGCCTATGATATGGAAAGCGTGGATGAAGGCGAGGTGGTCAAATATTCTGCCGGTGGCTTTCGTGATTTTACCCGTATTGCTGCCTCGGACCCGACCATGTGGCGAGATGTCTTTTTGAACAATAGAGAGGCCGTATTGGAAACCCTCGGACGGTTTTCGGAGGATCTCGCCGCCCTTCAACGCGCCATCCGGTACGGCGATGGCGACAGATTGTTTAAGGAGTTCGAACGGGCGCGCGGCATCCGCAAAGCCATTCTGGATGCCGGACAGGATTCCGACACGGTCAATTTTGGACGCAATCAAACAAAGACATGACCGAGATAGTGGCTTCGAAGCCGCCTAACCACCCAGCGAGCACTTCACTAAACGCTAAAATTCGGAAGCGAGATCCTTTCAACATGGGTCTGTGTGCCATGGGTGTTGGAAATAATTTTTAGCGTTCCATTCAGCTGCTCTGCGAGGCTTTCGATAAGCTGCAAGCCGGTTGACTTCGGCAGTCCGCCACTCGAGCCATCATCGTCCGGGTAAGAAGCCTGCTGGTTTAGTCCGACACCATTGTCGCGAATGGACAGATCGAGCCCATTTTTCGTTTCCGACAAGGATACGGTGATTTCGCCCCCCTTGGACTTGAAGGCGTGCTTGAAAGCACTGGTGACCACTTCGCATGTCAGCAAACCAATCTGAGTGGCTTGGTCCAAATCGAGTTCGATCGGCTCAATCTCGCGCTTGATCGTTATATCAGGTCGACCGAGCCCACGATCCAGGAAATCGAGAAGGTCGTTCAAAAAGGGCTGCGCCTTAATCTCAAGCGCATCGGAATGTTCGTACAGGTGCTCATGGATCAAAGCGAGGGCCTGGGCGCGGTCCGAGAAATCATCACCGCCCGCAGTGGCGTCACCGGATCGCGCCTGTCGCCTGCGCTCCATGTTCAGAAGACTGGTGATCATCTGGAGATTGTTCTTCGCGCGGTGATTGGTTTCGACAAGGAACAGCTGGCGAAGATGGGCGAGGCGCTGTTGTGACCGATACCCCCGATAGAGCAATATCGCAGCGATCAATGTCGCGATGGCAGCCATTGAGATGAGCCCCAACCGGGACCGGGCTTCGCGCGCGCGGAGGGTCTGAATAGCAGCGGTCTGACTGGCAAGCGCGGCCGTGTTTTCGAGAATGGTGACTTCGTCTTCCTTTTGCTTGATTTCAAAGAGCAGGCGGGCATCCCCCACGGTCTTCGTTCGCGCTGTTTCCGCGCGCTGGCGTTCAAAGTACAGAGCCGCGTTGGCATATGTCATTGCCTCTTCGTATTGCTCCATATGATCCAGAACACGCGCCATCGATTGACTGTAGTCCAAGAGAATGCCGAGGTTTTCCTCATCCATGTCCTCAGGTCTGGAAAGAGCGGCGTCGTCTATGTCTGCAGCTTCCTTGGCCGTTGCCAAAGAGGCGGCGGCTGCGGGATAATTCTCGTCCTCGATATGGCGCTCGGCGAGCCAGACATGCACATTTCCGGCCTCACTCGGAATGCCGTACTCAACCATCTCACCCCAGGCTGCCTCGGCCGCCTCAATGGCTTGCTCGCGCCGCCCATCCGGGAGCATAGCCTTCGCCATGTTGAACCGGCTCCGCCCGATCATGTATAGCTGCTGCGATGTTGTCCCCGCCTCTATGGCGCGGTCGTAATGGTCGATCGCCATGGTGTAGTCTTGCCGCTCGGAATAGGCATCGGCGAGATTTGTGTAGACCCAAAACAGCTTCTCGGTTTGGTCTCCGGGTAGGGCCTGGAGCGCCTCAAGGGCTTCGGTATACATATCAAAAGCGGTGTCGATGTCGCGCAGCTCGAAAAACGCCGTACCAAGGCTCATGGTGTAAACGGCCGTATAGTCTGGTTCATCGGCGGCGCGGCTCGCCGCGATCGCCTGCTCATAGAGACCAATAGCGTTGCCAATATCATTCGCCTCAACGGCCTGAAGCGCTTGCATGTTCAGGGCGGAATGAAGGTGCGATGGGTAATTCCAATCCCGCGCCCTTTCCGCCACCCAAACCATTTCGTCCTTTGTGCGTTCGCGATTACCGCGGACGGACGAAAACATCCCCAAACGGTACCTCAGAAAGATCAGGTCGAACTGATTTCCCTCAGTTTCCAGGGAGGCAATGAGCGGATCGAACTTCGCGTAGACATCCTCAAGCGGCAAGTCGAGATCGAGGAAAACGCTGCTCGCCTGCAGACGGATAGCTTCGCTGGGCGGCAAGGTCTGACCGATGGCATTGATGTCTTCAAGGGTAAGGTTAGACCCGGCCATCACGGTCATGGCCAGCAGGTGGGGCGCGCGGGCCTCTGCCGTCGCCGATTGCAGGCCGGCGCGGCAGGCTTCATCATTCGCAGCTGTTATATCTGCATCGGCCGAGGGAGCTTTGCCGCAGGGGGACGCGCGAAGGATCTCGTCTCTATCGTAGGCTGGCGGGCGATTAACATCGCAAATGGCCGTTTGACTTAAGACTAATGAAGCGAGGGCAAACACAAAAGAACGACAAATTGGGCTAGATCGCACCGAGACTCCCCTTCTTTCCAATTC
Source organism: Pseudomonadota bacterium (assembly GCA_038532405.1). GTDB lineage: Bacteria > Pseudomonadota > Alphaproteobacteria > Caulobacterales > Hyphomonadaceae > CALLCD01. The sequence goes on from JBCBAO010000014.1 coordinate 4,740, forward strand.
ATGCCCACCCTGGAAAGTCTATTTCGAACTTTAGGCGGCGTATTTCACAAAATGAGAGACTTTCGACATCGACGCCGCCTCGCAAAGTCTCCCTCTCCCATAGTGAAGACGGTGACAAGCAAGCAGGATAGGTGATTAGGTGAAGCTGTGCGCTGAATGGTTTGGGCACATAGGTAATCTAAGCGCTCAAGCTGCCAGCGCCGTAAGCCAAGCAGGGAATGAACGCCGCGGACTGTGGGGAACACACCTAAAGGGTCAGTCCCCATCCATGCGGAGCGCTGCAACAAAAGCTTCCTGGGGAATTTCTACCCGGCCAAATTGGCGCATGCGCTTTTTGCCTGCCTTTTGCTTATCGAGGAGCTTGCGTTTTCGCGTCGCATCGCCGCCATAACACTTGGCCGTAACGTCTTTGCGCATGGCAGAGATCGTCTCGCGGGCAATAACCTTTGCGCCTATGGCCGCTTGGACCGGAATCTTAAACATCTGGCGGGGGATCAAATCTTTCAGCCGCTCACACATCTGACGGCCCCGGCTTTCGGCCCGGTCTCGGTGGACCAGCATCGCCAGCGCATCAACCGGTTCCTCGTTCACCAGGATACTCATTTTGACGAGGTTTTCCGCGCGATGTCCGACAAGTTCGTAGTCGAAACTCGCATACCCTTTGGAGATTGATTTCAAGCGATCATAGAAATCGAAAACAACCTCATTCAGAGGCAACTCATACTTCACCATGGCCCGCGTGCCTGCATAGGTCAGCTCTGTCTGGATGCCGCGCCGGTCCTGGCAGAGCTTCAAAACGCCGCCGAGATACTCGTCCGGCGTAAAGATTGTAGCTTCGATCCACGGCTCCCGGATTTCGGCGATTTTCACCACGTCTGGCATGTCCGAGGGATTATGCAGTTCTATATCCGTACCGTCGGTCATCGTCAGTTCGTAGACAACGCTCGGTGCCGTGGCGATGAGATCCAGGTCGAACTCGCGGCTCAGTCGCTCCTGGATAATTTCCAGGTGCAGCAATCCTAGAAATCCGCAGCGAAACCCCATGCCAAGGGCAGCGGAGGTTTCCATTTCCCAAGAAAAGCTTGCATCGTTTAGCCGGAGCTTGCCCATGGCGGCACGCAAATCGTCGAAATCGCTCGCATCGACCGGGAACAAGCCGCAAAAGACAACCGGTTGAACGTCCTTATATCCCGGCAGCGGCGCATCGCAGGGGCGTTTGTCCTCGGTGATGGTGTCCCCAACGGAACAATCCGCCACATCCTTTATCGACGCGACGAGGAAACCGACCTCGCCCGGGCCGAGGGCATCGACATTTGTTGGCTTGGGTCCAAAAACGCCGACATTGTCAATCTCATAGGTGCTACCGGTCTTCATCATCCGGATTTTCTGCTTTTTCTTCAAAACACCATCAACAACGCGGACGATCACGACGACGCCGAGATAGGGATCGTAATAGGCATCCACGAGGGAGACCTTCAGCGGAGAGTCAGCGTCGCCCTCGCCAGGGGCCGGCAAAAGCCCGACAACTGCTTCCAGCACATCCTGAATACCCAGCCCGGTCTTCGCAGACGTGAGGATCGCACCGGACGCGTCGAGACCGATCACATCTTCGATCTGCTCTGCAACCCGATCAATATCAGCAGCCGGCAGGTCGACCTTGTTCAGCACCGGCACGATTTCATGGTCCTGATCGATCGCCTGGTAAACATTGGCGAGGGTTTGCGCTTCCACGCCCTGGGAGGCATCCACGACCAGAAGAGAGCCCTCACAAGCAGCAAGACATCTGGACACTTCATAGCTGAAGTCCACATGGCCCGGCGTATCCATTAAATTCAGGATATAGGTACGCCCATCCTTCGCCGGATATTCCAGTCGCACCGTCTGGGCTTTGATGGTTATGCCGCGCTCTTTCTCAATATCCATATTGTCGAGGACCTGGTCCGACATTTCACGGTCGGTTAGCCCGCCGCAATGCTGGATAAGGCGATCTGCCAGGGTCGATTTTCCATGATCGATATGGGCGATAATCGAGAAATTTCGGATGGTGTCGCGTGGGGTCATCATTGCTGGCATATAGCCCCGCGGAGACCCATGGGGAAGCGGGAAGATGCCGCAAGGCGAACGACTTGCACTCCATAAACCAAATGCGGCGCGCTTGAATAGCAAGCGCGCCGCACCGGAAATGAAACAGGGCTAAACCTATGCGGCCGCCCCTTTTTTCCCTTCTATGACTTTCGGTTTCGCCTTGGAGGGCGCTCCTATTGCGATTTTGCGCGGTTTTTTCGCTTCAGGCAGTTCGCGCTGTAATTCTATTCGCAGAAGGCCGTTTTTCAGGCTCGCCCCGGTTACGATCACATGGTCGGCGAGTTGGAAGCGCCGGATGAAGCCGCGCTCGGCTATGCCCCGGTGAAGAAAGTCACGGTCTTCGGCTTGTTCAGGCTTGTCGTGGCGACCCGTGACGGTGAGCAAACCATCCTTGGTTTCAATGTCGAGATCGTCCTCGGAGAAGCCGGCAACGGCGAGCTCGATCGAAAACGCATCTTCGGCGAGCCGTTCTATGTTATAAGGGGGATAGCCTTGCGTCCCATCTAGCCGGGATGCTGTGTCGATCATGTTCGCGAGCCGGTCAAAGCCAACCATGGTCCTGTAAAGCGGTGTAAGATCTGTTGGAATCGTCATGTTTTCAGTCCTCTATCAAAGCAACTGCGGCTCACATCTGCGTGAGCCCCTTGTGTTTCGAACCGTCTGGCGCTTCCCGTAACGGCGAAACGCTCGATTCGCGTCGCTGCCCAGTAAACGGCGCTGCGACACAACATATCTGGGAAATGTGCCTGACACGTTCAAGAGGCAGACAATGGAGACGCATATGAAACATATATTGATGGCCGGACTGGCCGGACTTGCGATAACGGCATGCGGCGGTGCTGAAGAAACGATCGCCTCGGCACCGGAAACCGAAACCGTTGCAGAGGAGGTTATTGAAACCGCTGCAGCACCAACACAAAGCCCAATGGAAGTCGCCCTTGCCGGGGATTGGCGCAGCGATGACAACAAGGCGCGCGACGCCCATCGCCACCCCGCCGAAACCCTTGCTTTCTTTGAGGTCGATGCCGATGAGACGGTCATTGAAATCTGGCCTGGTGGCGGATGGTATACGGAGGTCATTGCACCTTATCTTGCCTCCGGCGGGGGCACCTATATCGCCGCGGGCAACGGCAGAGCAGACCGCGATGCTGCATTTGCCGAGCGCTTTTCCGATACGACCAAGTTTGGCACCGTTAACCAGACCACGATCAACGCGGAGTCCGGCGCGCTCGCAGACGCTGGCACGGTTGATACCGTTCTTAGCTTCCGAAACGTGCACAATTGGATGGGCGGCAGCTACGAGGCAAAAGTTTTTGAAGACGTTTTCGCATCGCTGAAACCCGGCGGCGTATTCGGCCTTGTAGAGCATCGTTTGCCATCGAGCGCAGATCAGGACCCGAAAGCGCGGACCGGCTATGTGCACCAGGACTATGTTATTCAGCTTGCTGAAGCTGCCGGGTTTGAATTCGCAGCCAGTTCTGAAATCAACGCCAACCCCAAAGACACAGCTGACCACCCGTTCGGCGTTTGGACATTGCCGCCGACCAGCTTTGCAGGAAATGAAAACCGGCCGGCCCCTGAAGGTTTTGATGCGGAAGCTTACAAGGCCATCGGTGAAAGTGATCGCTTCACGCTGAAATTCGTAAAACCGGGGGCGTAAGCCCGCTCCGAAACGATCAAGCATCCCCCGCCATTCGATTGGCGGGGGACTTTTTTATCTTTCGGCCAACCTTGATTGCAGTGGCGCTTTCGGGGATGAAAAGCCATGATAGGTCAGCGTATACGCCAAGACTGCCGCATCCTGTGTATTTTGGCGGTCGCCGCCCTGGATCTCGGGAGCGGCTATGGCGAAACGGGCAGAGACGACCCCGCACCCTCAATTGCCATATCGATTCAGAACGCTCTGCCTTTCTATGGCGAATTTTACAGCGTGCCACAGGATGCACGGTCGATGCTGGAACTGAAATATCGAATTCCAATGGACTGGCGCGCGCAGAGCGGAGGCGAAGAGCCAATCGATCTTTGGTATGGGTATATGGGACAAACGATTGATATTCCGCTGGCGGACGACGGGACGCTCGCCTGGCTCCCAGGCAGAGAAGTGGTCGACGCCAATCCAATGCTTTACGCGAACGCTGCCGGCTCCGAGGGCGCATTAATTTTTGTCCTTGAACCAAAGCTTATCCCCTGGAGCGAATATGAAGCCCATACGCTTTCCAAGGCACTTCGCCAGGCCAATGGCATGACCCGGCACCTGTTTGGCCTCGCAGGGGCCGCTATGCCAAGGCAAAAAGCGATCAAATTTAACGTCCAGCCGGAAACCGAGGCAGCCATTCTGAATAGCGACGGCACCACAGCAACGCTCTCTGCGGACCCTTCAGGGTCTCTCCTGTACCACCCGCGACAATTTCCAAAAGCCGTGCGCCTGCGCCTGAACACGCGGCCTCTTTCCATTGCTTTTGCCGAATGACAAAACCGGTCCCAACACTCGAAACAAAATCCTATTTTGCAACGGCGATTGGTGAAGCCTCGCTAGATGACCCATCGCTGCTTCTTGCCCTGGAGGAGGCAATCTGGTCACTCGAAGCAGATGATGCAGCTGGTGCAACGTGGTGTGATGAGGAGGGGTATGACGGGTATACGTCCTATGCCTCCCTCGATGATCTGCCCAACCGAAATCCTGCCTTTGCTGAGCTCGTTGAACACCTGACACCACTTGCCCAGGCATTTTCGCAAACACTTTGCTGGAACCTGGATGGGCAGGCCCTGGAACTCGACAGTTTATGGGTGAACATTCTCGGCGAAGGCGGCAGCCACAGCGGACACATACACCCGGCAAGCGTTTATCCGGAACGGTGTATATATCCATGCCAAAGGGAGCCGGGGCGCTAAAATTCGAAGATCCGCGCCTGCCCCTGATGATGGCGGCCCCCCAACCTGATGGATCAGCCGATGATGCGCACCGGCGGTTCGTCTATCGTCAACCACCTGCCGGGACGGTTCTCTTTTGGGAGAGCTGGCTCCGCCATGAGGTTATGCCGAACCGATCCGATGAACCGCGATTGACGATCAGCTTCAACTACGGTCTCCGACCGTAAAAACCGCCCCCCTACAGGAGGGCCTTGACGCGAGCGGCCTTCCAGTCCATCGCGGCTTCAACAGATCTTCAAACGTCATGCAGGCAGTGGATTATGGACATTAGCAAGATAGTTGCAGGTACAAACCCGCCCGACGATATCAATGTGATTGTCGAGGTGCCCCTGGGCGGCGATCCGATCAAGTATGAAATCGACAAGGCATCCGGTGCGATGTTTGTTGACCGGTATCTTTATACCGAAATGCGTTATCCCTGTAATTATGGCTTCGTGCCCCATACACTGAGCCTCGATGGCGATCCGATTGACGTCATGGTCGTTGGCAATCGGCCACTTGTGCCGGGCTCGGTGGTGCGCGCAAGGCCAGTCGGCGTATTGATGATGACCGATGATAAGGGACAAGATGAGAAGATCTTGGCTGTTCCCCATCCGGCTTTGACACCCTATTATGACAAGATCGCCAGCTACCATGACCTGCCGAAGATCCTGGTCGACAAAATCGAGCACTTCTTCAAACACTACAAGGACTTGGAGGCCGGCAAATGGTCCCGCGTGGAAGGCTGGTCCGGGGTGGAGAAAGCACGCGAATTAATCGTCGACGCGGTCCAACGCGCACCCTCGGCATAGGACCCCCGGACACGTTGTGGAGATTGGGGTCTGGCTGGCCCTTATCGGGCTGTTCTTTGCGGGCGGTTTGACACCGGGCCCCGCGGTCATGCTCGTCATGTCATCGGCTCTGCGGTATGGCTTCCGACCCGCGCTTCTCCCCGCGGTTGGAATTTCGGCGGCCAATCTTGTCTGGATCACGCTTGCTGCGAGCGGGGCCGCCACTCTGGCAGCGCGCTTCCCGACCATACTGCTGGCCTTGAAGCTCGCTGGGCTCGGATTTATCGGATGGCTCGCATGGTCCTTGGCAACGCGTACACCGGACCGGGTCGATGCGTCTGCCGATGCTGCGCCGGCCAGGGGAAAACTATTCGCCTATGGATTTGGCCTCCAGCTTTCCAATCCGAATGCCCTTGTCTTCTTCGGGTTGCTCCTTCCTGCCTATATAGATCCAGCCCGCGCCGTCATACCCCAAGCGCTCATTATCATGGCAACAGTAACGGCGACGGAGATGTTTGGGCTCTCGGCCTATGCTGCGGCCGCCGACGCAATGAACAGGCGATTTGCGAACGCTGCATTTGTACGCCGGTTCAATCTCTTGGCAGCCACCGCCATGTTTGCAACGGCGGCATTTGCGGTTTGGGCAACGCAAGGGAATACACTTTAAAGAGATTGATTATGATACGAACCGTTCTGGTTTGCGTAAGATATATCGGTTAGCAAAGACCAATAGTCTTTTTCGTTTTGCTTCGCCCCCAGGAGACAAACCATGGCCGACCCCGCCTCCACGACCCGCAGACAACGCAGACAGGGACCCAAGCGCAGCGATGCGTCCCAGGCCGCGATCCTGGATGCGGTGCGCGAAGAATTGGTGGAAAGTGGGTGGCGCGGCTTCAGCGTCGACAATGTGGCGCGGCGCGCCAAGGCCTCCAAGCAGACGATCTATCGCTGGTGGCCGTCCATAGGCACACTTTGCCTTGATGCTGCACTGAGCCTTGTCCCTTCCCCGCCGGAAGGAGCCCGCGACCCAGCCCAGCGCATCGCCGCGATCATTGCGCCCCTTGAAGCTGCTGCCCGAACCGGCAGCGGCAATTATATCCTGCGGGCGGCTCTGCTCGCCGCCGCCGACGATGAGAGCGCCGGGGAAAAATGGCGAGGCTGGGTAAAGTCCGAAATTCGTACCCCCCTCCGCATGATCCTCGCAGAGCTCTCGAACAAGCAAGTGATCCGGCGCGACTGGGACATTGATGACGCGATGGACGCGCTGGTTGGCCCGCTATGGCACCGCATGGTGATTATGCGCGCGCCTGTACCCGAAGCCTTTAGCCTGCGCCAGGCCGAGCGCTTGCTCGCCGCATTATAGTCAACTCCACTATTCTTCCGTTTGGGAAGCCGGGTATTATAGGAGACCGGACGTGGAGTGATCCCATATGGCAGATACCACAGTTGCAAATGATGGGCGCTCGATTGCCCAATGGCTAGGCGGCCGTTCCTTCGAAGACTGGAGCGCCCAGTATAACCGGGATGGCTATATCATCTTCGAAAATGTCATGGCGCAAAAAGACTTGCAGCGCGTGCGAGATGCCCTTTTGCCCCATATGGAAAAAACAGGGCGCAACAATTTCGAAGGCTACAAATCCAACCGGGTTTATGCGCTCCTCGCAAAATCACCGGACATATTTTCTGAAATGGTAACCCATCCCCTTGCGCTGGCATTCGCCGAAGCCGACCTGGGACGATCCTGCCTTTTATCCGCCCTCCTCGCGATTAATCTGCACCCTGGAGAGACGGTGCAGGGATGGCACTATGATGATGGTCACCTTCAAATCCCAAAGCCGCGACCTGCCTATGGCGTGAGCACGTTTTGGGCAATTGACGAGACCACGGACACAAACGGTGCCACCGAGCTTCTTCCCGGTAGCCATTTGTGGGGACCAGAACACGACTTTGAAAGCGTTAGCGACTCCATGCGTCTCTCCCATGACGATCCGCATATAGATCCAGCACCACACCCTGATGCGGTAAAAGCAGTCATGCCCGCCGGCTCATTAATGATCGCGAAAGGCACCCTTTTGCACAGGGGCGGCGCGAACCTCTCAAGCTCGCCGCGCCTGATCGTGACACCTCAATACTGCTCGGGATGGGCAAGACAGCTTGAAAATATGGTGCTCGCAACACCGCCAGGCATCGCCGCCAAATTACCACGCCGCGCCCGGGAACTCATAGGGTACTCAATCCACGGCGATTTTATGGGATATGTCGACGGCGGCCACCCGGATAAAGTTCTTCCGCGTGGGGTCTAAGCTGGTCGCAAATCCGCGCCGATGGCGCGCATGTCGTCTACAAATGCGGGATAGCTCGTTTGAATCATAGCAGCTTCGTCAATCGTGACAGGTGCCTTTGCAGCCGTGCCCATGACCAATGCGCTCATGGCAATCCGGTGATCGTGGTGGGTTTCCACAAGCCCTCCGCCAGGGGGCGGTCCGCCGCACCCTTCCACAATGAACCCATCTTCGCGCTCTTCGGCCTCAACGCCGTTTACGCGCAGCATGCTGACCACGGCACCGATGCGGTCACTTTCCTTGACCCGCAACTCCCCTGCCCCGGTAACCCGGGTCGTCCCGGTTGCAAATGACGCGAGAACGCCGAGGATCGGAAATTCATCAATCATGGCCGGCACAACAGCTTCCGGAACGTCGAGCCCCTGCAACGGAGCCGTCGACGCTTGCAAAGTGATCATTCGTTCTCCTGCAGCTTCGCCGACCTCCTCCGCCCCAAGGCCTGCGCCCATACGGTCAACAACTTGAAAATACCCATCTCGGGTCTCATTGGAGAGCACGCCTTCCAGCGTTACGTCGCCATCGGGTGAGATCAGCGCTGCGGTCAAAAGAAAAGCGGCAGATGAAGGGTCGCCAGGCACAGTCAATTTCTGAGCAGAGAGACGCTGGCGACCAACAATCGTGACGGTCCGCGCATCGGCCTCACGCATAACAGAAAGCTCAGCTCCAAACCCCATGAGCATTCTCTCGGTATGGTCGCGCGTCATACGGGTCTCGCGCACCGAGGTTGCGCCCGAAGCGCCCAGTCCGGCGAGCAGAATTGCTGATTTCACCTGTGCGGACGCGTGGGGCGGCGCATACACGATCGGCTTCAGGTTCGAAGACCCCGTAAGAATGAGCGGCAAACGCCCGCCCGAACTCGCTTCAACAACTGCCCCCATATCTGACAGCGGATGAATAACGCGGTTCATCGGCCGCGCCGAGAGGCTCGCATCGCCGACAAACTGCGCCTTGATTGGATGCCCGGCAATAACGCCCATCATGAGACGCGACCCCGTGCCGGAATTGCCAAAATCGAGGGCGTTTGTAGGCGCGCGCAGCCCATCGGTTCCAACGCCTTTTACCTGCCAGTTTCCGAGACCAAGCCGCTCCACCTGCGCCCCGAGCGCCGACATCGCATCGCCGGTTCGCAACACATCTTCCCCTTCGAGCAAACCGGAAATTTCCGATGTCCCAGACGCGAGGCCAGCCAGGAGAAGTGCCCGGTGCGAACAGGACTTATCCCCCGGCGCGCGGACGCTGCCAAAGATACGCGGAACGGGATAAGAGGTGATCACGGACGAACACGCTTTCATGTCGGATGCTAATAAGTCGCGAAAGGGCTTTGACAGGGCTCGACGATCATGGCAAGCGCCGTCAGATTAATTGTCCGCCGGAGGAGATAGGCACGTGTCAAAGCCGGAGCTCGGCATGAAGAGAACTTGCCCCGAAACGGGTAAGAATTTCTACGACCTCAACAAAGATCCAATTGTTTCACCCTATACTCAGAAAGAGTACCCGCTCTCTTTCTTTGAGACAGCAAGCGTGAAACCTGAAAAAGCAACACGCAAAGCGAAGAAGGAAGACGCCGAGCTTGAAGATGAAGAGCTTGAAGATGACAAGCTAGACGCCAAGTCGAACGATGACGATGCCGAAGACACAGATGACGGTGATGAGGCCGCGCGTGAACTTGGTACTGAAGACGAAGACACCTTCATTGCAACCGACACCACCGATGATGATGACGGGCCAGGCAGTGTCCCGCCAGGGTTCAGCGAGGCTGGCAGCGATGACGATGATAGTGATGATGAAGACGAAGACGCCTTGCTGATCGACGATGATGATGATTTCGATATTGGTTTGGATGATGATGTCGATCTGGACGGTGACGATGAGACCGCCACGGATGACAATTAAGTCTTGATCAAAAGCGGGGGGCTCCTTAAAGCTCCCCACACCTGAACGTGGGGCCATAGCTCAGTTGGGAGAGCGCTTGCATGGCATGCAAGAGGTCGGCGGTTCGATTCCGCCTGGCTCCACCATTGGATAATTCCTCCCAGACGAATCCGATAATACCTTGAACGGCAATGATAATTTGGTCATTTCAGCGGTTCTATACCCCTCTATTCGGCAATAGGCTAGGCGGTCCAAAAATGCGAGTTTGAGCACCGCACGGCGGTCCTCTACGCGCTCAGTTTTCCAAAGATTCCAAGGACTTGCGAGGAAAGCCATGGCGGTTCTAGCTTGCTCCTCAAAAGTGGTGGCGGGCCGTGTGCGTTCGGACAGGCGTTCGCTTAGCCGTAGTTTCTCCACTTCTAGCGCTTTGATTTTGGTCTCATAGGCCGACGCAAGCGTAGTGCTTTCCGTGTTGACGATACGATCCACGAGCTTGTTGATCTGCGTTTCTGCACTTGCGATATCACGCCGAATACCATCGGCGAGCGTGTGAGCCATCGCCTTGCGCTGATACCAGATGTCCTTGAACATCTCATAGGCAACACGGAACATCGCTGCGCTTGGCTGCAATGATTTCAGAAGCGTTTCGAACTCGCCTTCAATCTTTTCCCTACGAATGGACTTACCATAGCTGGGGCAGCCCTTCGTATGGCAGAGATAATAGGGGTAGCGAGCACTGCGCCCTTTGGTCCAACAGGACCTCAGTGGCGCACCGCAATCCGCGCACTCAACGAAACCGCGCAGTGCAAAGTCTGAGCCCAGATTGGCGCGTGCCGGTACCGCTGCCCGACCTTCAAGGCGTTCGATGATCTTCAGATGCGTCTCGTAAGAAATAAGCGGCTCATGATGGCCCTTGCGAAGCGAGACATCCCATTTCAGCGCTTCGACATATCCAGCATAAGCAACGCGCGTGAGATGATCGCGCACACGGGATGAATTGATGAAGCCCGTTGGGGACGGGTAGTCAGGATGTTGGAGCAAATAGCGCTGCACTTCGGCAATCGTCTGAAATCGACCGGCAGCATATCCTTCAAGAGCTTCAATCATCACGCTTGCGACGGGCTCATCGCGAATGAGTATTTTTCCGTGGCCGGGGCGGCGCTCATAACGATAGCCAGGCACGCGCCCAAATACGTGGTATCCGGCAAGCAAGCGGGCTCGCATCCGATTGACCACCTGTTCAGAATTCTTCTCGCGCTGGTGCTGGGCAACACTCGCCAGCAGATTCTCAACAAGCACACTGTCGGAATCATCGCCAAACTCGATGGACGGGCTTTCCAGTGTGCCCCCCGCTTTGTTGATTGAGCTTCGCAATGCCAGGTGCGCCTCAAGGCCCCGCGCAAGACGGCTGATATCATCAATGATCACGATCGGCGCGTCAGTGCGATGCTTGCGCAAGTGCTTGAGCAGGGCGCTCATGCCGGGACGGGCGGAGACGCCCCCACTCATATCGTCGGTAAAGACCTTTTCGACGCTGTATCCTTTATAGCGCGCGTACTCGCGACAGCGGGTTTCCTGAGAAGACAGTCCATTGCCTTCGGACACTTGCCGGGCCGACGACACGCGGGCGTATATCACGGCCATGCGATTTGTTTTCATCTTAAGACTCCTCCGGCGCTTCAACGCTGGTGGTTTTTTCAGCGGCGCGCTCAAATGGTGTTTTTGGGTTGCTAGATGAGTGTATCAGATCGGGGGACTCAGACGCCAGCATTTGAACAGGGTCGAGCCCAAGACCAAGATCGACGATAGTAACCATGATTGTGAAAAGTGTTTGAAGCAGCTCGCGCTTTTCTTCTTCGCTGATTTCGAAATCAGCAATCATCGGAAGGTAGCGCGCCTCATCGAGCCGGACGGACGCGCCTGCATCTGTTCCTTTGCCGCAGGATTGCGGAAGGCCAGCAGCATCTTTGTAAGCGTCCTTGGGCATCGATGAGTGTCTCCTTTCTTCTAGCGGGTACGGCGTGGACCTTGATTTGATCGGCTACGGGCAAAGTCCCGGCTCGGGCCACCTCGTCCATTCTGGCGGCTGTGATCCTGGGTCAGCTCGCGGCGAAGTTCACCGGATCGCTGATAGGCGACACGGGCGAGCTCAGCGACGCGCAGCAGGTCAGTGCCGGTGAAACCCGTTGTGTCGCGCACCTGCCCTTTTTGATCGGTGTAGGTCCGCGCAATCGTTGTTGTGATAAAAGGACCGTTGTCGCCCTCGTTTACCCAGAGGCTGGCTTTGATGTTACCATCCCTCAGTGTTTCGATTGGGGGTGTGTTGTCAGACATTGAATGTCTCCTTTCTTTTGGTGTTTGGGAAAGATGTCAGCATACAGAACAAAACGTGAACATTCAATCACATTCTTAGATTTTGCCGGGATTATTCGACCTCTCCCCCTCCCGTGAATACAGATGTATTCTCGGCGCGAGCTTCAGTAATTGCCTCGAAGACTTTGCGTACCGTGCGGCGTCGCCCGATCAGTATTCGGGGCGGAAATCCTCGTGCATCGATCTGGAAGGTTGAGAAGGTCACCGCCGTTAGAAGGGCGAGCGCTATCACAGCTCCCATAATCAGTTTTTCATGTGGAAACCAAAGCGGCCAATAGACCGAAAGCCCGGTACCGATGAGCACCGCCAGGCCCAGCGCGGCGAACTGGATATCATTGCGCACACGACCGGTTGTTCCGTCGATAGGATAATAGAGCCGTTTCGTACGCACATCCGATGAGGTGACGATAAAGCGCCCATCATTGAAGTAAGTCTTCTGTGCTTTGCTCATGACAGGTTCTCCCAAGGTTTGGATCCGCAAGCTGAAAAGCGCAGCGTGCGGGAGACATCGTCCTTGGCCGATGCCACCCGTTCAGGTGTGATGAGCCGGAAAGATGCCAATGAGACCGCGTAATCAGCGCGCCGCCCAGCGAGCGCCTCTAATGACGCGCAGGCGCATGTGCCCATCAGCTCGCTATCAGGAAGCCGTGGCAGCGATATCGGTGGTAAGTTTGCGATTGAGTCCTTCGCACGCTGGATATCGGCTTGAATGCCTTCAAAGTCAGCGATGCTCGGTAAGTCCGGCGGTGGTGGCGGCAGGAAGAGACCGATGCCTGTCTCATCAAACTGGCGGCGTACCATATCGTATTGGTTCTTGATCATTCGGGCCTTTTGAA
>JBCBAO010000015.1:0-17829 GCA_038532405.1 Pseudomonadota bacterium
CAATGTCTTTGACAACGGCTTGTCCGGCTTCCGTGTCCATATCGGCCACAATGACCTGCGCACCCTCAGCCGCCATGCACCTTGCATCCGCTTCGCCGAGGCCCTTCGCACCGCCGGTTACAAGCGCTACTTTTCCATCAAGACGCCCCATCGAATTCCTCCTAATTTATGTCACTATGGATTTGAGTCATTCGTTATATATGTCTAAAACAATCATACAAGTTTGTTTTAGTTGATGTCATTGATCGGCTGATGCGCTTATATGCGTCAATTGCTGACAGCCAATCTTGCTTCTATCAAAACAGGAAGGGAAGAAACCAATGGCAATCGTAACTGTGATGGGCGCAACGGGGCGCCAGGGTATGGCGCAAATCCGTCAGCTTTTGGCAGCGGGCCATACACCGCGCGCTGTCTCACGGCGGGAGAACCCATTCGCTGGAACCCCTTTCGAGACCGTGGAGACCGTCACGGCAAACCTGGCAGACGATGCCTCGATGGCCAGAGCCTTTCGGGGCGCAGATTTTGTCTTCCACACGCAGCCCTATCTCGACATTACCCCGCGCAGTGAAATGCTGACCCGCCTCGGCCAACTTGCGGCGCGGGAAAACGTCAAACGCTTCGTCTGGAACACATCCTGCTGGATCCCTGAGCGCGGACCGGGAGACTATGGGATCTACAGTGCCAACACGGATGGGCTGAATGCACTGTTCCGATCCGGCGTTCCAGCAACGGTGCTTGGCCCCATACTCTTCATGGACAATTTACTGACCGACTGGGCCAGACCGTTCATCGTCAACGAGGATCGCTACGTCTACCCCCATCAACCCCACCTCGCCGCAAACTGGATCAGCCTGGACGATGTCGCCAAATGCATGATCGCGTGTTTGGACAGGCCGGACCTTGAGGGCAGTTGGCTGAATCTCGGCGGACCGGAGCGCATCGAACCGCCAAAGGTCGCAGAGATCTTGTCCGAAACCCTCGGTCGGCAAATCAAATATGATCCGTGCACGCCGGAAGAGTTTGGCGAATACCTGGTGTCCGCCTTCGCCAAAAGCGGCGATGTGCCGGAAGCCTATGCAGATGCCTACAAAGCCCGGGTTGCCGAGTTTTACGCCTTCAACAATTCATCCCCGCTCAAGCCCTTTGAAGTGGATATCGACTTTCAGATGAACCGCCTCCCCGTCGAGTTGGAGACACTTTCACACTGGTGTGCCCGGCAAGACTGGACGGCGAGCAGTGAAGTGTTGCGGGCACCGGCAGGTTAAACGGGTCACCCTGATCGGTATTCGTCCGGTGTCCACATCCAGTCATTCCCCCAAACAAGCTCCATAGATAAACGGCAACAGCGACCTTAATCCGAAAGAACAGACTGGACGGCCTTGTTCCAGCCAGCAATGTATGTATCGCGATGGACAGCCCTCATTGCCGGGTCAAAGCGGCGCGCCGCGCGGTCACGACCCGCCCACTCAGCCGGGCTTGTCCACCCTAATTCCATGCCGGCAAGCGCTGCGGCCCCGAGCGCGGTCATCTCGGTATAGTCCGGCCGCTCGACGGACACGTCACAAATATCGGCGATAAACTGCATCAGCCAGTCGTTCGCCGCCATACCGCCATCGACCCGCAAAAGCGAAACACCCGCACCATCGGCTTTGAACGCGTTCAGCAAATCGCGCGTCTGATAGGCCGCCGCCTCCAGTCCAGCCCGCACGATATGGGCCGCGCGCGTCCCCCGCGTCAGTCCAGTAATTTGACCGCGCGCATCGGCGTCCCAATGCGGCGCACCAAGCCCGGTAAAGGCGGGTACAAAATAGACCCCGCCATTGTCCGGCAGGTTGGCTGCAAGGGCCTCTGTGTCGGCCGCATCCGTTATGAGTTGAAGCTCGTCACGGAGCCATTTCACAACCGTACCCGCATTAAAAATCGATCCCTCAAGGGCAAATGCCCCGGCCCCGCCGAGATCAACACCGATCGTGCCAAGCAGTTTATGGGCAGACAGGCGTTGCTCCTCGCCTGTATTTGCGACCAGAAAGGCCCCCGTACCAAAGGTGACCTTGGCCTGGCCCGGCGATAGGCAGCCTTGGCCGACAAGGGCGGCCTGCTGGTCACCAATCGCAGAGAGAATCGGAAGTGGTCGGCCAAACAGATCCGCGCTTGTCTCGCCATAGTCAGCCCGACTTGGCCGAATCTCCGGCAACATGGCGAGCGGCACGTCAAACAGGTCGGCCAGACCCTCGCTCCATCCGCCCGCATCACCAAAGCCAAGCCGGGCAAGCAAGGTGCGAGAGGCGTTGGTTGCGTCAATGGCATGGGTGCGGCCACCGGTGAGCTTCGCAATCAAAAAGCTGTCCACGGTTCCAAATGCCAAATCGCTGGACATCGCCTTGCCCCGGGCATGTGGGAAAGTATCGAGCAACCAGGCGATTTTTGTCGCGGAAAAATAAGGGTCCAACAACAAGCCGGTTTCGGCGCGAACAGCAGCTTCATGGTCAGCCGCCCTCAACTCTTCACAGATCCGGGCCGTCCGCCGGTCCTGCCAGACAATGGCCGGCGCGATCGGTTTCAATGTGGCCCGATCCCAGACGAGCGTGGTTTCGCGCTGGTTGGTGATCCCGATCCCGGCAATATGATCAACACCGCCAATCTCTTCGATTGCCCGTCGACAAACCGCGAGCGTATGGGACCAAATCTCCTCGCCATCCTGCTCCACCCAGCCGTCTTGCGGGAAATGCAGGGCCACCTCTTCCTGCGCGATGGCGACCTGCTGAAAGGCCCCGTCGAACACAATCGCCCGTGTAGACGTCGTGCCCTCATCGATCACAAGTATATATTCCGACATGCCCAGCCTTCCTGCCCGATCTTTCTTTGTTGAGAGGATGGCGGAGCAGGTCTCCGGCTTCAAGGGCTGAGCTTAGATCCAATCCCCAAAATATGCGCCCCTTCCGTGCCATCGGTCACAGTCCCGCCAGATTTCAAGCCTATGGTTAACGCCGCAGACAAAATGTCTCGCATAGGTGGGGACCTAAATATGAAAAAGAACTTCGAACCTCGGCATGCCTTATCCATGGCCTTGCTGGCGGCAACACTTGTGGCTGTTATGGCGCTGATGCAGGCAACATCGGGCTCAGCGCTATTCTTGGAAGGCGCCACGGCGACACCGCCGATCCACGCTCAAGCCGATATTGGTGGCGCAGACGACAGCGGCACCTTGCACTAGGCTCTGGACCCATTGACGCTGCATAGCTCAAGTACGACGCGGACGGCAAAACTCTACTGAAGCCAGGCGTTCAGCTGTCGACGACATTCACGAGATTGCCTGCAGGGTCTATGAAGTAGAAGCGACGCAGTCCCCATTCCTCTGTTGTTGGTCCGTAGACAATATCGGCACCAGCAGCCCGGACAGCTGCTTCGGTCGCTTCCAGATCCTCAACGCCGATAGAAATCACCGGTAGCTCCGTGCCAGAGCCGCCATCTGAGGCGGTGTGCAGCTCTATCTTCTGCGTCGATTCATTGGTCAGAAACGTGATCCATTTCATGTCTAATGGTATATTTAGATCAAAGACATCCTTGTAAAAACTTGCCAACGCCGCGGGATCTGGCGCTTTGAGATTGGCAACTATCCTTGTGACACCCATAGAGTGGTTCTCTCACTTTTATTCGATCGCAATCAGGCTAGCACGAATACCAACTTCGGGCCCACATCAGCGCTTGGGCGACGCCGAAACACGTCTGCGTTTGTTGCCTGAACAGGTGAACATTGTGGAGGGCGATATGAGCCATGACGGCACTGCGGTCCACGCGCAGATCGAAAGCGCTCTAACATCCCACCAAAGTCCAATCGCAGGTACAAACCGAGGGTTTCGCCTGCTCTCTATTGATATCGGAATGCTGTCGAACGCATATTTGAATGGCTGAAAGACTTTCGCCGCATCGGAACGCGCGATGACCGGAGGGCTAACGTGTTTCTGTCGGCGTCATGCCTCGCTGCGATTGTCAGTAATTGGTTATGGGTTTCGAGCCTAAGTCGATCCGCGGCGGGGACCGCGGTCGCCAAACCACCATAGGGTGGCCGCGGTGGCCGCAAAAGTGGATGTGTCGATAATCGCATCTCTGCCGGCGGCGTCGGCACCGAACCAGATGATCCCGGCGATCAGCCAAAGCAACAGCGTCAGGAATGGCCGGGTCAGCCCGCGAATGGCATTGACCCATCGATAGCTCGGCCCGATTGCGGCGTCCGCAGCCATGGATGCACTTAACCCTTGCCAGCTCCCTGCTGTTTCAGCCAGGGCGAGTTCAGCTTCGGTTTCTTCTTTGTTGGCTTGCATCTGTAAACGCAGCAGCTCGCCCTCATGGCCCCAGCGCGCGCGCTCATGGGCTTGCTCCTGCCGGCGTTCAAAGAAGCTCGCAACGCGCCCGAGCGCCGTTCCGAAGAGGCCAAACAGGCCACCGGAAGCTGCGCTTGCGCCGATGCCGATCAGGTCTTCCATACGGCCTCACTCCCGGCATAATACCAGGTCGCCGGCACAGCGCGGCGGTCCAGGTGCAAAAAGGTTCGGGCGAGGCCAAGGCCCCAAAAGCCACGCGTTTGCGCGGCCCGCCTCAGGGCATGGCGGTCCTGGGACACGAGGGAAACATCGACGGCTATTTCCTTGTGTTTGGATCTGGGCGCACCGCCGATCGCGGCGTTCCACTGGCGGCAGCGGTGTCCCGAATTGATGATCAGCGCCCGGCCAGCATCGCCGCGCAGCGCTTCCAGTCCGTCGAAAAACGCCGCATCATGCCGATATTCACCGCCACAAAAACGGCCACCGCACCGGCATGCGAGTTCCGCAATGGAGAAGTGTGGCCACCGCCAGGTCTCACCCAGCGCCTCGGTCGCCTCTCTGATCGTCTTGAACAACATGGCGCACAGTTTGGGCAGCACGCCGTATGGGTGGGATAGATTTTATAAAAGCGACCCGACCGGTCCTGCGGTCGGGTCTCGTTCTTTATATGCTCCCCACTAGACTTTTTCGCATCAGGTGAGGGTGTGAGGCATGATTTTGAGCCACTCAATGAGGGTCACAATTGGCCTAAATGTGTTGGATATAATCGACTAGGCCAACACCCTGCCATAGGAGGTTTGCTTCGCAAGATTACCCCGTGCGGCATTGTACTCCGCCTCCAGCCGGTCAACATATTCGGCGACGCTATAGCGTTTTTGAACCGCGCCGATGCCCTGCCCGCATCCCCAGATATCCTTCCAGGCTTTAGACTTTTGGTTGCCACCAGAGCCAAAGTTCATGGCGCTTGGATCGCTTTCGGGCAGGTCGTTCGGGTCTAGTCCGGCTTGGGCGATGGACGGGGCGAGATAATTGCCATGGACCCCGGTAAAGAGGTTCGAGTAAACGATGTCGCCAGCTTTGCTGTCGACAATCATGTCTTTGTACCCGTCAACAGCATTCGCCTCATTACAGGGGATAAAGGCAGACCCGATATATCCAAGATCAGCCCCCATAGCCTGCGCCGCCGCCACCGCCCCCCCCGTCGCAATAGAGCCGGACAAGGCCAGTGGTCCATCGAAAAACTGACGGATCTCCTGGATCAATGCGAAAGGCGACAAGGTACCGGCATGACCGCCGGCACCGGCACAAACGGCAATCAAACCATCGGCACCCTTTTCTAGCGCCTTGTGGGCGAAGACGATATTGATGATGTCGTGCAAGACAATCCCGCCATAGGAGTGGATCGCATCGTTCACTTCGGTACGCGCGCCAAGCGATGTGATGACGATAGGTGCCTTGTATTTCACGCACATCTCAACGTCATGCATGAGCCGATCGTTCGATTTATGGACAATCTGATTTACGGCAAACGGAGCCGAGGGCCGATCGGGGTTTTGCTCATCCCATTCGGCGAGTTCGGTTGTGATTCGATCAAGCCACTCATCGACGACATGGGCAGGCCGCGCATTGAGGCTGGGAAAAGACCCAACAATGCCAGCCTTGCACTGTGCGATCACAAGCTCTGGCCCGGATACAATAAACAGAGGTGAGCCGATCACCGGTATGCGAAGATTCTGTAATACGGGCGGCAATGCCATGGTGGGTGGTCTCCTTATCTCCCTTTGGCGACAAACTAGCGGGCGGCACGGCGAGGGCAAGCCTTACCTAAGGGGAGCGAAAACTGGGATGGATGCTGGACCACCGCTTGCATGAGTTGTATCGCATCTGCAACGACGTAGGGCCGAGGTATGAACGATACATCAGCGATTTGGGACAGTGTAAAAGCTTGGCTTAACCAGGCCTTGATCAAAGGCGAGCAATGGTTTGCGGCCGCGCAGCTCTGGCTGGAGGGTCGGGAGAACCCTGAATACTGGCTCGGTGGCGGCGCAGCTGGCGTCTCACTGCTATTGCTGCTGCTTATCCTCTCTGGCCGGTCGCGTAAGAAACGGCGCTTGGCCGAAGCACAAGCGGAGGCCGATCGTCAGGCGCAACGTATCCGTGCTGAAAAGGTCAGCGAACTCAAGCAGATCGGCGCGGCTGGCAACGAAGCCCGCATGCAGGGCGACTATCCCACAGCCGAAGCACGCTACAAAAAGTGCCTTGCCCTGGCTGAAGATATCGACCGGAAAGAGGGTATTGCCGGAGCAAAGTGCGGCCTCGGCATTCTCGCCCTCGCCCAGGGCCAATTTGATGATGCCGAGGCGTTGCTGAAAGAGGCACTCACTATTGATGAAACGCTCGGCCGACAGGATGGCATTGGTACGGCGCTTGCCAATCTTGGTTTCCTCGCTGCCGAACGCGGACAAATGAATTCAGCTTTTGAATATCTGGACCGCGCAGAAGCCGCCTATATCAAGGGCGGTGCAGAAAGTGAGGGAAACTTGAAAGCCATCCGCGGTGCCCGTACGGAGTTGCTCACCAAACAGGACGACCTCATCCGAGTGACATTGCATTAAGTTCGGCAGTTAAAGCTTAACGTAAAAACAGACACCCTTGCGCGAGATTTGTCGATCCAGGTGTGCCTGCCCCTAAACCTATCAACTGGCCTCAACCACGTTGAATACGCGCAATAACCAGTCTGAGCCAAGCCGATTGACGGTGAACCATATCGACAAGCGCGGCATCGGCATTGTCAGCGACCAAGCGATCTTCCCAAAACGCCATAATGCGTAGGTGCGATTCCAACCAATCGAGCGCCATGACCTCGCTCGGTAGCCGATCTATTTGTCTGTATCGCGTCCTCATTTCCGATCGGCGAGGGGGAAACCTCTGATATGAGTTGCATCGACGATCTCCTAATAATTGCATTATTTTGAGAATGATTATCACTCTCACAAATGTCAAGGCTGATTGCCACATGGAAAGCGACATCTAGGCCCCTTGACGCCCCCACGCTTCGCCGGCCACTTACGCAGCGTTCAATGAGGTGTTTCCCATGGCAGACGATCTGCTTTCTCTATCCAGTGACTTTACGGATTCCACCGAAGCCGATTGGCATGCGGCCGTTGCGAAGGCGTTGAAGGGGGCCGGCCCAGAAAAACTGAGCCGCCTTACAGATGATGATCTTCTCCTAAGGCCACTCTATCGCGAGAGCGATTGGCCATCTGCAACAGACCCCCTTGGAAGCCCCGGTATTGCACCTTTTCTGCGTGGCCCAGAGGGGCAGCGAAACGTCTTTCTGCCCTGGGACATCCGCCAGTCTTTCCGTCATCCGGATCCCGCTGAAACAAAGGCTGAGATTTTGTATGATCTCGAGCGCGGCGTATCCTCCATAGCGCTCATAATCGATCCTACCGGCGCAAATGGGATACAACTCAACGACGGCGCAGATTATGAGACTGTCCTCGCCGACATTGATGCGTCGATTGCAACGATTGCCCTGGACCATGGCGGGGATCCGGGATTGAGAAGCGCGGCACACCTGATCAATTGGGCGAGGTCTGCAAACACCCTATCAGAGGCCAAGCTGGCCTTGAATATCGACCCCCTCGGCGCGCTTGCCCGTTCTGGCCATATTGAAGGGGGACTCGACCGAACGTTCCGGACTGTTGCAGAGATTTTCCAAACCGTTTCCCACGAAGCGGGCCATACAAGCATTCTGCGAAGCGATAGCCGCCCCGTCCATGAAGCCGGTGGATCTGATGCCCAGGAACTTGCTGTTTTGATCGCCAGCGCCATCGAGACCCTTCGCCGCCTGCAAAGCAATGGAATTGCCTTGGAAACGGCCGCGCGGCACTTTGTGTTCGCTTTGGCGGTCGACGCCAATTTCGGCATTGGCATTGCAAAGCTTCGGGCCGCACGTCGTCTTTGGGCCCGTTGCCTCGAAGTGCTGGGCGCTGAGCCCCACCCCATGCTTATCCAAGCCGTGACCTCAGCCCGGATGCTTACGCGCTATGACCCCTGGGTGAATATCCTACGCGGTACAGGGGCCTGCTTTGCCGCAGCGGTGGGCGGGGCAGACATCATTACGGTCCGCCCATTCACCCATGCCTTCGGCACGCCGGAAGCACTCGGTCGACGCATCGCACGCAATACACAGATTATTGCCATGGAAGAAAGCCAGTTGGGCCGGGTCGCGGACCCATCGGGCGGGGCATGGTTCATGGAACACCATGGCAATGACCTTGCCGAACTCGCCTGGGAAAAGTTCCAATCCATCGAAGCACAAGGCGGCTATAGCGCTGCACTCCTTTCCGGAACACTCCAGGCAGACATCGGCGCAACTCGCGCAGCGCGCGCAAAAGCGATCGCAACGCGAAAAGTGCCAATTACGGGCCTGAGCTCATTTCCACTATTGGAAGAGATTAAGGCACCGGCATCCCAAGCCGTTGCGATCAAACCCGATGCGGAGGTCTCACCGTCTGCACTCTTAGAGATGTTGAGCGATCCCGGTTCGGTAGGCGATGATGACCCAGGTCCGGAAGCTGACCCGCTTTGGCCAATCCAGCTAGCCGCGCCCTTTGAGCGGCTTCGCGATCACGCAGAAGCCAAGTTTGAGCGAACGGGCAAGCGGCCCTCCATATTCTTGGCAACCCTCGGCCCGCTGGCAGAACATACAGCCCGCGCCGATTTTGCCCGAAATCTCTTTGCCGCCGGAGGAATAGACGCAAAGTCACCGCCGGTACCGCCAAAATCCACCGATGAGTTGGTAGCCGCTTGGAGAGCATCCGGATGCGCCCTCGCCGTCCTATGCGGCTCCGATGACCGCTATCAAGATGCCGCTGATGCGGCTGCAAAGTCTCTCAAACAGGCCGGTGTGCAACGCCTCTATTTGGCTGGGCGGCATCAAGGCCCAGACATAGACAGCCATATCTATATAGGGGTCAATGTGATCCATACGCTGGAATTGGCCCATGCCGAACTTGGATTAGCCTCATGAAAAATTTCCCGACCTTCACGGACATTCCCCTCGGCAGCCCAGCGGCGAAACCAAGCGAAGGGCCCAGATCGGCCGCTTGGCAGACCCCTGAAGGTATAGACGTTCAGCCGGCCTATGGAGCGGCGGACACCGCCGGTCTCGATTACCTGGACGACTATCCTGGCCTTGCCCCGTTTGGCCGCGGGCCATACCCGACCATGTACACCCAGCGGCCATGGACCATTCGCCAATATGCCGGCTTCTCAACGGCCGAAGACTCTAACGCCTTCTACCGCAGGAACCTCGCCGCTGGCCAGAAGGGCCTGTCCGTTGCCTTCGACCTCGCCACACACCGGGGGTATGATTCTGACCACCCGCGTGTGGCGGGTGATGTTGGCATGGCCGGCGTCGCCATCGACTCGATCCTGGATATGCGCACGCTTTTTTCAGGTATTCCGCTTGATAAAATGAGTGTGTCCATGACGATGAATGGCGCGGTGCTGCCCGTCATGGCTCTCTACATTGTTGCAGCTGAAGAACAGGGGGTTGGCCCAGGCCAACTCTCCGGCACCATTCAGAATGATATTCTGAAAGAGTTCATGGTGCGCAACACTTATATCTATCCGCCGAAAATCTCTATGCGGATTATTTCTGATATTTTCGGCTATACGTCCGAGCATATGCCGCGGTTCAATTCCATCTCTATTTCCGGCTATCACATGCAGGAAGCTGGCGCGACGGCGGATCTGGAACTTGCCTACACACTTGCAGATGGGGTCGATTACATCCGCGCGGGCCTTGCCGCCGGGCTTGATATTGACGCGTTTGCGCCACGGCTATCTTTCTTCTGGGCAATCGGCATGAACACCTTCATGGAAATTGCTAAGATGCGGGCCGCGCGCCTTTTGTGGGCAAAGCTCGTGAAACCGTTCGATCCGAAATCTACAAAATCCTTATCACTGCGGACACACAGCCAAACGTCCGGTTGGTCGCTCACGGCACAGGATGTGTACAACAATGTCATCCGCACCTGCCTTGAAGCGATTGCAGCCACAGGCGGACAAACCCAAAGTCTGCACACAAATAGCTTTGATGAAGCCCTTGCTCTGCCAACGGACTTCTCGGCACGGATCGCACGCAACACCCAGCTCTTTCTCCAGGAAGAAGCCGGTGCCTGCCAGACCATCGACCCCTGGGGCGGGTCTTACTATGTTGAGCGTCTGACCCACGATCTGGCAGCAAAGGCGATGGGACATATCGCCGAAATCGAAGCCATTGGCGGAATGGCCGCGGCCATTGAAGAAGGGCTACCAAAACTCCGTATCGAGGAAGCCGCAGCCCGGACCCAAGCACGCATCGACAGCGGTGAACAGACGGTTGTCGGGGTCAACAAGTTCCTACTTGAAGAAAAAGAGGATGTTCCTGTTCTGAAGGTCGACAATGCGGCTGTGCGGGAAATGCAATTGGAGAAACTTCGTCAGCTGCGACGCGAACGCGATCCAGCTGCTGTTGAAACTGCGCTTAATGCGATTATGCAGGCGGCCAGCACCGGCGACGGAAACCTGCTCGCCCTAAGCGTCGAAGCCGCGCGCGCGAAAGCAACGGTTGGCGAGATATCAGATGCAGTTGAGCAGGCCACCGGTCGGCATAAGGCGGTTATCCGCTCAATCCGGGGCATTTATGGCGCTGGTGTTTCCGATACGAACAAGGGCAAACACGCCCTTGAGCGCGCAGCAGCGTTTGAAAAAGTCGAAGGCCGGAAGCCCAAAATATATATCGCAAAAATGGGTCAAGACGGCCATGATCGTGGCCAGAAAGTTGTTGCATCCGGTCTTATGGACCTTGGATGGGATGTCGTTATTGGTCCGCTGTTCCAAACGCCGGATGAAGCAGCGGCTGACGCCCGTGCAGCAGGAGCAGATATTGTCGCGGCTTCGTCGCTTGCAGCTGGGCACCTTACATTGGTCCCGGAATTGCGCAGAGCACTTGGCAATGAAGGCGCGGCTGCGACGCAGATCATTGTGGGGGGCGTCATTCCGCCTCAAGATTTCGAGGCCCTGAGAGCCGCCGGTGCCGCGGCGATCTTTCCGCCTGGCTCCGTTATTTCAGATTGCGCAATCGCGATGCTCGATACGATAGAGACACCTCAGTGTTGAAATCACTCACCTGCGAGCTTACTTATTGAATATCAATAAGGATATAGACATGATCATAACGACGACACCTACCGTTCAAGGACAAACCATCACCAGCTATCGAGGCGTTGTAACCGGCGAAGCGATTATCGGTGCCCATATTTTCAAGGACTTATTTGCAGGTATCCGGGATGTGGTTGGTGGGCGCTCCCAAGCCTATGAAGACACAATCCGCGAAGCCCGGGAAACGGCAATGCAGGAAATGGCCGAGGAATGCAGGCGCGCCGGCGGAACCGCGATTGTTGGCGTAGATATTGACTATGAAGTGGTTGGCCAAGGGGGATCGATGATGATGGTGGCTGTCTCTGGCACCGCCGTTGTCCTCGACTGACCCAGCGTGCGGGATACCTATGAGGGCGGATGCCATTGCGGCGCAGTTCGATATAAAGTCGATCTGCCTGAAGCGATTGAGGTCGAGGATTGCAATTGCTCGATCTGCGCCAAATCCGGCAACATCCACATCATTGTACCGGCAAGCCGCTTTGAGCTTTTAAGCGGAGAGGAGGCTCTGGCGGAGTATCGGTTTAATACCCGGGCTGCCAGACATCTGTTCTGCTCGATATGCGGCGTAAAGAGCTTTTACATTCCGAGGTCCAATCCAGATGGAATTGCCGTGACTTGGCGATGCTTGGACAAATGGGAAAGCTTCAAAACGACGATATCGGGCTTCGACGGACAGAATTGGGAGCAGAATGCAGCGCGACTGGCCCATAAATCAAAAGCTTAGGTCTGCATCCCCTTCGGTCGAGCCAACACGTTCTTGGCGAATTTTCAGGACGGTTTTTTTCGCTTCCAGCAAACGTGTTTCTACTTCGGCAAATGTTCCGCATTCCAGTGCGCGGGCAAAAAGGCTTCTCAGTGCTGAGGGGAGATCGACCGGAACAATGTCTCCTGGCAAAGCCAATCTTTGTAGGTGCTGAAGCGTAGACAGAACCGTGTATGCATCCTTTAGATCAACGGCCATGGCCGCATCAAAGGATCCCGTCTTTTGAAGGTGTGAAATCGCATCTTGAATGACGGGAACATGTTTATACGGACCTTCATGCAACAAGAGTGCGTGCTGAACGGCAAATTCCAAGTCCACCAAGCCACCTGGCCCCGATTTCATATCCCAGAGCCCATGCCCAGGTTTTTCGCGCATCAGTCGGCGTCGCATCGACAAGACATCATTGGTCACCTCATCGCGCCGCGGAGCCTTTGCCAAAAGATCACATGTCAGCTCGGCGACTTCATTCGAGAGATCGTCGCTGCCAACGATCGGTCTCAATCGGGTCAAAGCCATATGTTCCCATGTCCAGGCCTCGCTCAAATGATAGCGCTCAAAACTCTGCATACTGACTGCAACTGGGCCTGCCCGGCCAGAGGGCCGCAAGCGCATATCGACTTCGTAGAGATTCCCTTCGGCGGTGTCGGCTGACAGCGCAGTGATCAAACGCTGGGTGAAACGGGTGAACCATTTCGATCCGCCCTCAGTACCCGGCGCATCGTAAAGCACCATTAGGTCGAGATCCGATTTCGCCGTCATCGCTCGCCCCCCGAGCTTACCAAGGGCTGTGACACACCACTGACCAGGCGCAGGACCAAAGCGCCGAGCGGTTTCGATCTCAGCTGCTTGAGCCATGGCTGAAACGGTTTTGTCGGCAAGGTCAGAATAATCGATCCCTGCATCTCTTGCTTGTCGGCGGCCATGCAGCAAATCGAAGCCAATCAGAAAGGCTTGTTCGCGCACATGGCGGCGCGCACCATCCATTGCATCATCAAATGACATATCGGACGTGACGGCCATGCCCGCCAATTGATCGGGTTGGAGAAGGGCTTCCATGAGATATGGCTTTCGCCCAAGGGTCTGGGCCAATTGCGGAGCCAATGCGAGGGTTGATACGACATCACGCCTCAAACCTTCCTCGGCAAGTAGCATAGCGAGTGTTTGCACCCCTGATGGCAAACGTGCCAGAAAAACGGAAAATCGCTGGAAGGCCTCATCTGGCTCGCCCGTTTTGGACATGTCCGACAGCAGACCCGGCAGAAGCGCCGTCAGCAATTCACGCCCGCGTGCCGTTCGGGTAGCCGGCAGGTGGCCACGGTGCCATTGTCTTATATCCCCAATCAGACGACTTGGGTCGGCGAACCCTAGATTTGATAACGTATCTACCGTATTGGGATCATCATCAACGCCGGTGAACACGAGGTTACCCTCGATCGCGTTTTGGCTTTGCCGCGCTTCCCGGCCAAACAGATCCAGATAATTGGCGTGTACGATTTGGCGAGTTTGCCGAACGGCATCGTCGAACACATCCAGACTGTCCAAACCACATAGATATGCCACGTCTTCCCGCAAAGACTCCTTTTTCGGCAATGTGTGTGTCTGCTCATCCTGGAGCATCTGAATCCGATGCTCGACATGGCGCAGCGCCCTGTAAGCGCTTATCATCTCATCTGAAACCTGGGGCTGTGTATGGCCTTTCGCCGAGAGTTTAGACAAGGCACCGACAGTATCTCTACACCGCAATTCCGGGTCACGCCCGCCGAGAATTAGTTGCTGTGTTTGGGCGAAGAACTCGATTTCGCGTATGCCGCCAGGCCCCAGTTTAACATCAGCATACGGCGCTTCAAGATCCGCTCGATCCGCCGACGAATTGATCATAGCCTTGATGGCATGGATATCATTTATCGCCCAGTAATCGAGGTGATGGCGCCACACAAACGGCACCAACTTGCTCAAAAAGAGGTTAGACTGATCAAGGTCTCCCGCAAACCCGCGCGCTTTTATCCAGACCATTCGCTCCCAGTTTTGTCCGACGCTCTCATAGTAAAGCTCAGCCATTCGCGTCGATACCACCAGCGGTGTTGAACTCGGGTCGGGGCGCAACCGAAGATCTGTCCGTAAAACATATCCGTCTGCGGTACGTTCTTCGAGCAGTTTGATGACCTGCCGCAACAGCCGCGCTGCGGTGTCGGCCGGCCCGCGTCGCCCGGAAGTAAAAATATCCGGTTCGTAAAATGCAGCCAAATCGACATCGCTTGAATAATTCAGTTCCCCGGCACCCATTTTGCCGAGCGCGACGATGAACAAACCATCGGTAGCAATATCTGCACGGTCCGCAGCCCATTTGAGGGCGGTTGAGAGTAACGCGTCTGCCAAGCGCGTCATGGCACCGGTGACCTGTTCGAGCGTCCATTGTCCGGAAAGGTCAGCGGCGGCAATCATCAGATGGGCCCGCTGCTTGGCACGCCGCAGGGCCGCCATCGCTTCGTCCTCGGTCGACACTTGCCCAACTTTTCGAACCGATTGCAGGATCGCTTCAAAAACGGTCTCTGGGGGCAATCTGGCAAGTTCAATCAGGAGATCCGGATGCAACTCAACCAACCTCGCCAGATAAGGGGCGCGGCAGGCGGCAGAGCGAACCGCATCTGCCGGACCATCGGCCAATGCAGAGATCGGAATAGACAAAATATCCTTGGTCAAAGCCTGGGCAATCTGAGGGTTGTGGACAGACCAGGCGCTTCCTCACCGACACCGTCACCGCGATCCAACAGCAACTCGCCGGCATGCACATGGGCGACAGCGTCCACCAGGGCGAGGCCAAGGCCGGATCCGGGCTCGGAACGGCTGGCTTCCAACCTGACAAAACGTTTGACCGCCTGGGCACGTTCATGGGCCGGGATCCCAGGTCCACTGTCTACGATGCGGACGACGGCAGACCCTTCCCGACCCCGAGCGACTTCGAAGCGGATATTCCCACCCGCCGGCGTATATTTCACGGCATTGTCGAGGAGGTTGGAGATGGCCTGGGCGAGAAGATCTCGATCGCCGCGGACATAAAGCCCCCGTCCGATCGCCGTTGAGAAGGAAAGGCC
Organism: Pseudomonadota bacterium; assembly: GCA_038532405.1. Lineage (GTDB taxonomy): Bacteria > Pseudomonadota > Alphaproteobacteria > Caulobacterales > Hyphomonadaceae > CALLCD01. Next base: position 15,393 of record JBCBAO010000015.1, read on the forward strand.
AGCTTCCTCACAAGCTGGTTCGTAGAGTTCCGTCAGCTCGCTCGCCAAAGCGCTGATGTCAATCCTTTCCATACGTCCGCTTTCACCGGCTTCAAGCCGAGATAGCCGTAAAATCGCGTTGAATGTCGCAAGGACATCGTCCACCTCGCCCAATGTCTGGCCAAGGGTTTCTTCGGCAACATCCTGCTCCATAGGCTGGGCAAGGGTCGTCTCGAGGCGATTGCGAAGGCGAGTGAGCGGCGAGCGCAAGTCGTGGGCGATGGAATCGCCAACATGACGAGACGAAAGCATCAGCTGTTCAATTCGCCCAAGCATCGCATTTAAATGTTCAGCCAATCGATCGAATTCATCGCCGGATCCGACGACAGGTGCCCGGCGGGTTAGATCGCCGGCCATTACACCCTCGGCCGTTTTTGCGAGTTCATCTGCCCTGCGTGCGGCGGATCGGGAGATGATAACACCGCCCAAAAGAGACATCAGCAAACCAATCGGAGCAGCCGTCCAGACCACCTGTGTGATGCGCGGGATAATGCCAACAAATTCGTCGACGTCATAGGCCACGAAAATCACGCTGCCATCGGTCACGGTTGCGAGCCGGCCTTCGGCCGGCCGTGTTTCAATCGACCCATCTGCTTTTGGATAGTCGATATTGAAAATGACATTCTGTGGGCCATCAACCGGAACACCGGTCGGCAACCCAGACAGGTCACCGGAGATTTTTTGCCCCCGACTGTCCTGCAACAGATAAATAAATTGGCGCGAACCAGGGACCGAACTCCGCTCCAGTATGGACTGATTTAGGCGAACGAGGCCGCCTGTCCGATAAGCCTGGACAAGTTCGGTTATCTCAGCATCCAAGCTCGCGCCGGCCTCGCTGCGAATATAGACCACGGTGGAGGCATAAAGATAAACGAGAAGCCCAAGAACAAAGACACCGAACAAAGCCGAGTGCAGCAGGGCCAGTTTAAACGTTGTTGTGCGGACAAGTGTCGGCAGGCGAAAGGTCATGCCTGGAGGCGATACCCCGCGCCGCGGACCGTGTGAAGCAAAGCTTCATCGAAATCTTTGTCAATTTTCCCGCGCAGGCGAGAAATATGCACGTCAATCACATTGGTCTGGGGGTCGAAGTGATAATCCCAGACCTTTTCGAGCAGCATTGTGCGGGTCACGACCTGACCAGCATGGCGCATGAGATACTCCAAGAGGCGAAACTCGCGGGGCTGAAGATCAATCTTCTGACCCGCCCGCGTTACCTTTCGGGAGAGAAGGTCCATCTCCAAATCGCCGGCTTTCAAGTTTGTAACCGGCGCCTCAGAAACCTGCCGCCGACCAAGCGCTTCGACCCGCGCAGCAAGCTCGCTGGGCGCGAAAGGCTTCGCCAAATAATCATCGCCGCCGACTTTTAATCCTTCTACCCGATGGTCGACTTCGCCAAGCGCAGACAGAAAAAGGGCCGGAGAGACACCACCACCTTCGCGATATTCGCGGACAAGGGTAAGACCGTCTTTTTCCGGCAACATTCTATCGACAACGAGTGCGTCGAAATCGCCAGCGCGGGCCAGGGTTAAGCCACGATCTCCGCGATGGGCAACATCAACGACGTGGCCGGCTTCGCTAAGGACCTTCGAGATAAAGGAGGCCATATCTTTATCGTCTTCGATGACCAGAACGCGCATTTCGGTTTCTCCAGGCTCACACATCTGCATGACTATTCGTCCTCGGTAATGTCGACGGTTGCGAAGGCCGTTCGACCATTCGTCGACCGTACGGCGATTAAGACCTGCTCTTTTCCGCTGCGCCGCGCTGCCTGCAAAGCGGAGCGAAAATCGGCGACAGACCCCAGGCTTCTGCCATTCATCTCGAGAATGGCAACGCCCTCGCGCAAACCAGATTCATAGAAAGGGCTATCCCGGTCGATGGCTGTGATCAGCAAGCCTTCCTCATCGTCCTCGAGGCCGAGCACAGTTCTTGTCTCGTTATCTAAAGATTTCAAAGCAACGCCGAGGGGACCGGTTTCATCTTCCGTTTCTTCGGGCTGGCTTCGGTCCTGGGAGTCGGGCGAACCAAACGGATCTGCAGGCCGCTCGGAAACAACGACATCGATAATGGTACGTTCTCCGTCGCGCAGCACGACAAACTGATTTTCCGACCCAGCGATTAGATTGCCAACCTTGCGCGTGACACTCGTTGCATCGGCAACTTTGTCTCCATTTACCTCAATGATCACATCGCCGCGTTGGATACCGGCCTTCATGGCGGGGCTTTCGTCGACCAATTCAGAGACTATTGCCCCTTTCGCGTCTGGAACATCCAGTGTTTCCGCCATTTCCGGGGTAAAGTTCTGGATCGAGACACCCAGCCAGCCCCGGGATACGCGACCATTCTCAATCAATTGATCGGTGATCTTAATGGCCAGCTCTGCAGGAATGGCAAAGCC
>JBCBAO010000016.1:0-17711 GCA_038532405.1 Pseudomonadota bacterium
GCCGACCAGGGCTCGTGCAGCACTTTCAAGGGCAATTCGTGCAGCTCCGGGCACCATTTGCGCACATATTCCCCGCTCGCATCAAATTTCTGACCCTGGGTGATGGGGTTAAAGACGCGGAAATACGGCGCAGCGTCGGCTCCGGATCCGGCGGTCCACTGCCAACTTGCAGCATTTGCTGCGGGATCTGCGTCGACGAGCGTGTCCCAGAACCATGCCTCGCCGAGCTGCCAGGGGAGGAGAAGGTGTTTTGTTAGGAACGACGCAACAATCATGCGCACGCGATTGTGCATCCAGCCCGTTTGCCAAAGTTGGCGCATGCCTGCATCCACGATCGGGTATCCCGTTTCTCCCCGGCACCAGCGGCGATAATCCTCCGGCGCATCCCGCCAAGGCATGTGTTCAAAATCGCGGTTGTAGTTCGCTGTCGCAAGGTCCGGATAATGGTACAGAAGAACGTGCGAAAACTCTCGCCACACGATTTCCGAAAGAAATGTCCAAGCGCTGTCTTCTGAGAGATCCTTCTGCCCCCCATCCATGGCTTTCCGAACCGTCCGCCAGATGGTGACAGGGCTGATTTCGCCGTGGGCAAGATGCGGGGAGAGGCCGGATGTGCCGGTTTCGATATCCGGCCGATTGCGATCCTCACCATAGCCGTGGAGCCCTTGGGATAGAAACGTCTCCAGCCGCTGCTTCGCCCCGGCCTCACCTGGGCTCCAAATCTTATCAAACCCCGTAGACCAGTCTGGAGCCTCTGGGTGCAGCTTCCAATTTCCGATCGGTTCCGATGCCAGTTCCTTCGCGGCGAATGCCTGCGGTGGGTGGGTTTTGTCGGGCGGCGTATACTCAGCCCTTACGCGCTTCCAGTAGGGCGTGAATACCTTGTAGTGCCCATCACTATTTGTCTTGATTTGCCAGGGTTCGGTCAGAAGGGACCCGTTGAAGCTTTTCGCGGTAAGGCCTTTCTCCTTTAGGCCTGATTTAATCTCCATATCGATGTGCCGGCCTTCGGCGTCGTATCGCCGGTTCCAAAAAACCGTTTTGGCACCTGTCTCTTCAATGAGGGCATCCAGGCAGCTTGCGGTGTCTCCTGAGCGCAAGACCAATGATCCGCCGCGGCTTTTGATGTCGGCGGCGAGGGATTTAAGCGACTTATCAAGCCACCATTTGGATGCCCCGCCGGATGCGCGGCCGCTCTGGGTGCCTGTTTCCCGGATGTAGACGGGTATGACCGGTCCACCCTCGGCAAATGCCGCGGCGAGGGCCGGGTTGTCTGCCAGGCGCAAATCGCGGCGGAACCACATAAGGGTGGGAGGAGAGCTCGTCATGGCGGGTATCTATGTTTTCAACACTGCTTACCCTGGCTCTACGCAGAACCTGGCGAGTTGGTTCACCCTTACCCTCAGGCATTACTTATTTATTTGGTTGCGGCGTCACACGTAGATAGGGCTTGACTTCGCGAACGCCTTTGGGGAATAGGCGCGCGATCTCATCCGGGTCCGTAACGCTCGGCAAAATGATTACATCATCGCCGTCCGTCCAGTTCACTGGCGTTGCCACCTTATGGCTATCGGCAAGTTGCAGGCTATCCAGAAGCCGAATGATTTCATCGAAGTTCCGGCCGGTGCTCGGCGGATAGAGAATGCTCGCTCTGATCTTTTTGGCCGGATCGATGACATAGACGGCGCGGACCGTCAGTTTTGCATTCGAATTTGGGTGGATCATATTGTAGAGCGTTGCGACCTTGGCATCCTTGTCGGCAATCATTGGAAAATTAACGGCTGTGCCTTGGGTTTCTTCGATATCTTTTGACCAGCCCCTATGGTCTTCCAGGCTGTCCACCGAGATCGCGATGGCTTTGGCTCCGCGGGCGTTCAGATCGTCCTTCAGCTTGGCTGTATATCCAAGTTCGGTGGTGCAAACCGGTGTATAGTCCGCCGGATGGGAGAAGAGAATGACCCAGTCATTGCCTGCCCAGTCGTGAAATTTGATGGGGCCATCGGTTGTGTCCGCTGCAAAATCCGGTGCCGTATCGCCGAGTAAAAGCGTCATAGATATCTCTCCGTACGTGTTCGGGCTTGATCTTGCCTTCCGAATTGGCCCTATAAGCCCAAACCCTCAAGCCGTGCCCATCTTACTTTTTGGATCAGTTTTTCTAAGCCTATGAAACGTCTTATGCTCATGCGGCATGCCAAGACCGAACCTTGGTTCCAGGGAACGGACGATATTTCCAGAGCGCTTTTGCCCCGCGGATATACCGATACTTCCCTCATTGGCAAATATTTGGTCGCCTCGAAATGGCGTCCGGACCGGGTTCTTGTTTCAACCGCTCGCCGTACACGCGAAACCTGGGGAGGGCTTGCCCCCCTTTTTCCAGGTGCCGAGGCCCACTTACTGGATGATCTTTATTTGACCGGAACACGGGGCATTGATGGGCTTGTTCGTGCCCACGAAGACGTAAAGACGCTTATGATCATAGGTCACAATCCGGGCATACACGATTTTGCCTGCCAGATCCTGAGAGAGGCGGGCACACAGGATCAGCCATCTGCTCAGATGTTGTTTATGAAAATGCCAACCGGCGCGACGGCGCTCTTCGAAGCTGGAAACGACCGGTCGTTCGATCCGGTCGACTTTCCTCTTGCTCAGTTCGTGCGGCCCAAAGCCCTTCGCGCGGGCGATTAAAAAAATCACCCCCATGCCGAAGGTGGCATAGGGGTGACCAAATTTTCCTTGGAGGGGAAGAGTTAGCCTTGGCTCGCCTCGTGAATACGGGTGATCTCGGGCTTGTCCATTTTGCGTACGGCGTCATCAAGGGCGACTTTTACGCAGTTTTCAGTGGCGGTCCGTTCCCGGATCCGATTCTGGCTTGATTCAGGCTCGCAATAATTCTCGATCATCGCTTCAAGGTCGGCATAGGTCTCGGCAGCACCTTCTGGCGTAGAGACTTCAACGGGGCTGTAGGTGAACTCAGCTTCGAAACGTTCTGCGGCAAACGCGGTAGGCAATGCGACGACGGCTGCAGCTGCGGAAATCAGGGCAATACGGGTGTTCATGGTGTGGTCCTTTTGGGGCTGGGTAGTGCTGGTGGGCTAGGTGTTTGCGCGCCGCAAGCGGCGCTTGCGGCGACGGACCAGAAGGCTTGGTACATGGCCTGCAATCGCGTCATTTGCCGCCGTGATCTGTTCGGAAATCTCGTCGCGGCTAATAAGGCCCGGCAGGGGCGGGACTGGCGTCGCGGCAATTTGGGTCGGCGTGGTTTCGCTGGCGAGCGGGCTCATGGGTTTAAATCCTTTGCTTTCTGGTCTGTCATGTTTGTCTTGTGCTCCCCCTTTGGAGTGCGTCGACACATCGAATATAGATGTATATATATTGTTTTTCAATAAATTATTTTTGAAAAACGTGAAACTCTAGAATTTTCAAGTAGATACAGATATATTGTTTATCGATATATTCTGGTTGGCCAACCTAAAATCGGTTTGATCCGGCACAAAATTTGGTTCCAGCGGTCCAAAATTCCGGATGCGCCTTGCCAGGCAGAGGCGCGTTTGCCAGACGGGCGCATGTTGGAATTTCTGGGCGAGTATGGGGTTTTGATCGCAGCCTTGATTGGCGCTGGTCTTCTCGCTGGCCTCATGGCTGGGCTGTTTGGGATTGGTGGCGGCGCTGTGATTGTGCCAGCCTTGATCATATTGTTCGAAACACTGGATTATGGCACGTCGGCAAGCCACGTCGCGATTGGCACCTCCCTCGCAACCATCATTTTAACGTCAACACGATCCGTTATGGCCCACCATGCAAAGGGCGCGGTTGATTGGGATATATTACGTGCTTGGGCACCCTGGATCATGTTCGGGGCGATTATCGGTCAGGTTTTAACCGGCTTTCTTTCGGCCAGGGCGCTGAAAGGTTTCTTCGGCGTGATGGCATTTTTGCTGGCGGCGCAGCTCTTTTTCGGCAGGCCGGGGCGGCAACTCGGCTCTGCGCTGCCAACGGGTGGCTTGCGAGCCATACTGGCGACACTGATCGGCAAACTATCGGCCTTAATGGGTATTGGTGGCGGCACCTTTGGGGTGAGTCTGCTGATCGTTTACGGCCACCCTATTCACCGCGCCGTTGCAACCGCCGCAGGGTTTGGCGTGGCAATCGGTCTGCCAAGCGCCTTGACTGCGATTTTCATCGGATGGGGACGCACGGATTTACCGCCTTTTTCTGCGGGCCATGTAAATCTGCCGGCGTTCGTGCTCATTTCTGCCTTAACAGTTATCATGGCCCCAATTGGTGCCCGCCTTGCCCATATCCTGGACGCAGCGCTTCTGAAGAAATTATTTGCTGTCTTGCTGGCGCTGGTGGCTTGCCGGATGCTGATCAGTGTTATTGCCGGATAATCAGTGTGTCACCACGGAACTCATAGGAATACAACGCGCCGAGAAAGCTCATTCCCAAAAGTGAGCTGTCCAGAAGGCCTTCTTGCATCACCATGGCCTCGACATTTTCAATCTCAACATTGCCGATCCGTATGGACGGCAAAAGGACAGATGCACCAAATGTTTCGCCATTTGCGGTGCGGATCGACCATTTGAAATCAAGTTCTTCCGGCTTTAACCGAAGACGTTGCGCGTCTCGCCAATTTAATGCGACCACACTTGCCCCCGTATCCACGAGAAATCGGACGCTTGTTCCGTCAACATCAGCGCGAGTCCAGTACTGGCCATCTTCCTCGCGCGAGACCGTGGCCGCGTTATGGGGGAGGGTCTGGGCCGTTGGTGGGGCGGCTGAAACAACTGAAATGGTCTCCTGCCTTTGGGGTGGAGCCTCTAATCTACCCGCGAATATGTAGACGGCCCCTGCAATAAGCCCCGCCGCTAGAAGGAGTGAGATAAGCTTATCCATCAGGCAGATACCGGCCCAAGTTTGCCAAGGCTGCGAAGTTTCTCCATTCGCGCTGCCAGGTCGCCTGTAACGTCTTCACGGCCGTCGGGCCCGAGGCGGATCCACCCGCCGATTTCAGCCATGGTCCGCCCGCACCCAAGGCACCACCCGGTTTGCCCGTCAATGGCGCAAACTTTTATACAGGGGCTCGTCACGGGCTCCGGAGCAGTCATCGGCCAACCTTGTTTTGATTGAAGTGGCGGGGCAATCGATCTTTTTCTTTAAGCTATACTATTTATTGCGTTCGCTTCCAGTCTGATACATGTGTTTTGAAACTTCATGAACTTTGAGGGTTGGTTTTGACCGAACCTGCTGAATCTTCAACACCATTCGATGATGTCCGCGAATTGGTTTTGCGCCCGGTTACGGGGGATGAAAGATCTGCCGAAGCGGTTGTATCCCGTTTACGAGATATGGGATTGGGCCGCACGACCGATTTTGGCCGTTTGGGCGAAGCTGCTGAATGGCTGGCACGGTGGCAAAAGCGGTTCCCGCCGCGCCTCGAAAAACCGACACTTGCTATCTTTGCGGGGTCCCATGGCCTTGCAATTAACGGCGTTTCGTTGGCGAGCGACACCAATACGCGCGCCCATGTCGAGGCACTCATGGCTGGAACTGCCCCATTGTCCGCCATCGCTGCCCAGGTGGATGCGAACATCAAGGTCATGGAACTCGCCCTGGATGTGCCAACAACAAATATCGCCGAGGGGCCGGCGATGTCCGAGAAGGACTGCGCCGCGACGATCGCTTATGGTTTCGAAGCGCTCGCGGGCGAACCCGATGTGCTCGCTCTAGGTGTGACTGGTGCCGGTATTGGAACAGCCGCTGCCGCGGTCGCTTGTGCCCTGTATGGTGGCGCGGCTGACTATTGGGTTCGTCCAGGCCCCGGAACACCGCCGGATATGACAGGGTTGCGGGCAAATCTCGTGAACGACGCGTTGGCACGGCATCGCGGTCATATTACGGATCCACTCGGCGCACTGGCCTGCCTTGGCGGGCGGGAGCTTGCTGCATGTGTCGGCGCGATTATTGCCGCCCGGCTGCAAGGTGTTCCTGTCGTCCTGGATGGGTTTGCCACCACGATCGCAGCCGGAGTTGTGCACGCGATTAACCCCAATGCGCTGGCCCATGTCATGGCTGCGCATGCGACACGACGTCCCGCCCACGAGGCAGCTTTGGAGCGTATTGGCCTTCGACCGATGCTTGATCTGCACTACCAAACTGGCGGCGGTCTTGGCTCTGCAACGGCGATCGGCTTGCTAAGAACGGCCTGTGCGCCATTTATCGCAAAAGCCACACCCGGTTAGAAAAACGTCACAGGCCCTGCTGGGCCACCTTTTCGAAATCGGGTCGTAAGGGTTATAAAAGATCCGGCAGAGGAGACGCGCCAAAATGAACTTAGATTTCACGCCAGAAGAGATTGCATTTCGCGACGAAGTTAGGGCCTTCATTGAGGAGAACCACCCTGAGGGCCTCGCGCTTAACGCTGCTGAAGATTTGCCGCGCGAGGCTTTCCTAGCTTGGCATAAGATTCTCCATGAGAAGGGCTGGGTCGCGCCGGCTTGGCCTGTTGAGTATGGCGGCACCGGATGGACGGCCACTCAGCGTTACATTTGGTCTGAAGAAAACGCTCGTGTCGATGCGATCATGCCCCTGCCTTTCGGGATCAGCATGGTCGGGCCAGTCATCTACACATTTGGCAATGAGGCCCAGAAGAAACGGTTTCTACCAGGTATTCTGTCCGGTGATGAGTGGTGGTGTCAGGGCTATTCCGAGCCCGGGGCCGGATCGGACCTTGCGAGCTTGAAAACAACAGCGGTTCGCGATGGCGATCACTATATTATCAATGGCCAAAAAACGTGGACGACCCTTGCACAGCATGCTGATTGGGGCTTTTTCCTTTGCCGAACGGACCCCGACGCCCGCAAACCCCAAGAAGGCATAAGCTTTATTTTGGTCGACATGAAAACACCGGGTATCGAGGTGCGCCCGATCATTACAATTGACGGTGGCCACGAGGTCAATGAAACCTGGTTGACGGATGTTCGGGTGCCGGTAGAAAACCTTATCGGCGAAGAGAATATGGGCTGGACGTACGCCAAGTTCCTGTTGGCCCATGAGCGATCCGGAATTGCTGGTGTGGCGCGCTCCAAAAGAGGCGTTGAGAAAATTCGGGAGATGGCTTCAACCGAATTGTTAGATGGCGAGCCCTTGATTTCCGATAAAGACTTTGCGCGCAAAATCTCTCAGCTTGAAATCGATCTGACGGCATTGGAATTCACAGAGCTGCGCACGTTGGCGGGTGAAGCCCAGGGCAAGGGTCCTGGTCCTGAAAGCTCAATCCTGAAAGTTAAGGGCACTGAAATTCAGCAACGGATTACAGAACTCGTCCTGGAAGCCGCCGGAAATTATGGCAATCCTTATTTCCGCGGGCTGCCACAAGAAGGAGATAACGAGTTCACGATTGGTCCCGATTACGCGCCCGCATCCGCGCCGATGTATTTCAATATGCGGAAGACATCGATCTATGGCGGTTCCAATGAAATTCAGCGCAATATCATCGCGAAGATGATCCTGGGGCTCTAAGCGATATAGGATATCGTGGACAGAATGTTGCGCTTTATCTTTCTGGTTGCGTTTGCCGCCGGTATTTGCGTTTCGGCGGTCGCTGAGCGTGGCTATGTGCCACCGCCCGTCGGAACGCAGGTGACGTGGGTGACGCAAACAGATCAGGGTAGCGCAACGAGGGTCAGCGAAGTGGTCGCAACCGGCCCTGATTTTGCGATTTATCTCTACGATCTCGGATGGGATGCAGAGGATGCAACGAGTTTCTTCGCAGAATTCTCCGGTTTGCACATGGCGTCCTGTGCGGCGGATATGCCGGATGCGAATGAACGGATCAAACTGCGCAGTTTCTGGCCGCTTGAAGCGGGCCGGTCACTGCAAATTGGCGACGAATACGACTCCACTTACATTGTTGGTGAGGCGGTGCAGCATGCCGTTTCACAGTCGGAAGGCCCGAAGCCTGCACGCCTGGTAACAGCGGTTGTTGGCAAAAGCCGCACGGATATGATGCTGTCCCTGGAATGGAATACGCCGGTTGCCCTTGGATGGGGCGATGGATCAGCGGTTGATGCGATAGAGGTTTTCACACCGAGCATTTCGAAATCCATCGATGAGGACGATCGCTTTGCTCTCGGAAATTGTGCAAATCTATTGGCTGGCAGTGCGGCATCGACATTTGTTGCGCCAAACTGACGTTGGGGAAGCCAAATTCACCATTGCGCCACACGCCACAGTGAATAAGACAAATAGCTAAACCTATAAATTCGCCGCGCAGATGCGGCCAAGATGATGATTTGCCATGGAGGGCTCGCCAGATGGATTTCAATTTTACCGAAGAGCAGACAATGATCCGCGACAGCCTCGCTCGGCTGATTCGCGAGAAATATGACTTTGACACCCGCCGCAGCGTGGTTGCTTCTGAAACAGGCTGGCGTCCGGAGATCTGGGCACAATTTGCCGAGCTTGGTTTGCTGATGGCCCCCTTCAGCGAAGAGGATGGCGGCCTCGGCGGGGGGCCGATTGATGCCATGGTGGTCATGGAAGAATTTGGCAAAGGCCTTGTTGTCGAGCCTTATTTGCCAAGCGTCGTTTGCGGCGGTGGATTTCTAAGGGCCGCTGGAACAACAGCCCAGAAGGAAAATTATCTGGCAGGCATTATGTCTGGCGAACAAATCTTCGCCTTTGCCTATGCCGAGCCGCGCGGGCGTTACAATCTCGCTGACCTTGAAACCACCGCAAAGGCCGATGGCGGTGATTATGTCATCAATGGGCATAAGGCGGTGGTCATCGGCGCGCCTTGGGCAACTCATTTCGTTGTCACAGCCCGCACATCAGGCGGACAGCGCGACGCCGGAGGCGTATCGGTATTTATCGTTGAAAAATCTGCCGATGGCGTCACGACCCGGGATTACCCAACCGTCGATGGCCGCCGGGCTTCGGAGGTTTACTTTGAGAATGTATCGGTCAGTGCCGACGCCGTCATCGGTGAAATTGATAACGGCTTACCGCTCGTGGAGCAGGTCGCTGACGAGGCGATCGCAGCCATCTGTGCTGAGGCCTGTGGGCTGATGGGGGTTGCTCACTCCATGACCGTTGAATATTCGCGCCAGCGTAAGCAATTCGGCACACCGATCGGTAAGTTTCAGGTTCTGCAGCACCGCATGGTCGATATGTTTATGGAGCATGAGCAGTCGATTTCCATGACCTATATGGCGACCCTGAAGCTTGGCGAGGATGAGGTCACCCGTAAAATGGCGGCATCCGCGGCGAAGGTTAAGATTGGTCAGGCCGGACGATTTGTTGGACAGGAAGCAATCCAAATTCACGGCGGCATGGGCATGACCGAAGAACTTGCCGTCGGTCACTACTTCAAACGTTTGACCATGATTGATGCCGAGCTTGGTAATGTCGACCATCATATGAAGCGATATACGGCACTTTCGGCAAGTTCCATGGCCGTTGCCGCCGAGTAGCAGACCTTTAAGGGGGCGGTCTATCGAAGACGCGGTGTCTACACTGCCGCGTCTTTACTGCCAGCAAAGGCATCGATTGGAAGGAACGAAAGTCCATGCGTGCGTCTCACTCAACCCTTAGCCTATTGGCGGCAGTTGGACTGGCCGGATCATCCGCCTTTGCAGATGATGCCCAGCCCGAGGCCCCGGATGCGAAGGTCTCAACCGGCCCCTGCGCTGCTGAGCTCTACCGCGGCTTCGATTTTTGGCTGGGTACCTGGTCTGTTGCTGACGGTGAGGGGGCTGTCCAGGGGATCAATCGGATCACCTCCGAAGAGTCGGGCTGTGTGATCGTTGAGCGCTGGACATCTGCAACTGGCGGCACAGGGCAGAGCTATAATTACATTGACCCGGCAACGGGCAACTGGCGTCAGGTCTGGGTGAGCGCCGGTTTGAACATCGACTATGAAGGCGGTTTGACGGAAACAGGAAGCATGCGCCTTGAGGGCACGATTACATATAGATCGGGCGCGCAATTTCCCTTTACAGGCGAGTGGACACCGCAAACCGATGGCACAGTTCGCCAATATTTTGAGCAATACAATCCAAACACCGATGCATGGGATCCGTGGTTTCTCGGAATTTATACCCGGGTTGAGGGTGACACCGGCGGCTAGGTTTGCAACACCAGCTCGGAAATTCAAAAATTGGAAACCCGAATGTCCGACATGATCCTCCTTGAAAAACAAGGCTCCATTGCGATCCTTACTTTGAACCGTCCCGATGCGATGAATGCGCTTGGTGAAGCGGGTGACGGTGCGTTGGTGGCGGCCGCCTGCGCAGAGATAGAGGATGATCCGACCATTCGGGCGGCCATCCTAACAGGTGCTGGACGTGCTTTTTCTGCTGGTGGTAATGTGAAGGCAATGCGCGACCGGTCGGGTGCCTTTGCGGGCAGCCCCTATACGGTGCGCGAGGGGTATCGGAAAAATATCCACCGGATTGTGAAGAGCCTCTATAATCTCGAAGTTCCGCTTATCGCCGCTGTGAATGGCGCGGCCGTTGGGCTCGGCTGCGATGTGGCTTGCATGGCGGACATTCGGATTGCTTCGGAAAAGGCGCGGTTTGGGGTAACTTTCTTGAAGCTTGGCCTCATTCCTGGCGATGGTGGTGCCTGGCTGCTGCCGCGCATTATTGGTGCGAGCCGCGCCGCCGAATTGCTATTCACAGGGGACCTTATCGACGCAGCGACGGCTGGCGATTGGGGTTTGGTTTCACAGGTTGTTTCACCCGACGCACTTATGGACGAAGCCATGGCCCTGGCGCACAAAATAGCGCAGCAGCCGCCACAATCCCTTCGTCTTGCCAAATCGCTTCTGCGCCATGGCACAACAGCGACCTATGACGCCATTATGGAAATGTCTGCCTCCAGCCAGGCACTGATGCACCATACAGATGACCACTTGGAAGGCGTTAATGCCGTGCTCGAAAAACGCGCTGCCTCATTTGAGGGTAAGTAATTCGGTTGGCTTTTAGGCCTTAAACCGCGCTGTTTTTGGCCATTCCAAATCGGTTCCAGAACCCCTTATCAAGCAAGCGCTTCGGCAAACGGCTCGCTATGGTATAATTGACGAGTTTCTCAGGGCCGGCGGCATAATGTGCCTTTGGAGATGGATCGATGAGTGCGGTTTCAATTAACTCCGCCAGCTGCTCTGCCGGCCAGCCGTTTTCGCCGGCCTCAAGAAACCCTTTGGTGAACTTGGAGACGGGCTCTGCCCACGGGGAGTTTGAATAGGGCTGGGCTTTGTCTTTCTCTTCGGCTTTGTCCCAGATCGGTGTTTTGATAGCTCCCGGTGCGATACATATCGCATCAATTCCATAGACGATGAGTTCCCGGCGAAAGGAATCTGTCAGGCTTTCCACAGCTGCCTTTGTTGCGGTGTAGGCACCGAGGAAGGGAGCGGGTAGCCGACCGCCGAAGCTGGAAATATTGATGATGCGTCCAGATGGGCCCGTGCGCGACGTATCCATACCGAGAAGCGGGGCAAAGGCCTGTGTCATTTCAATGAGGCCCAGAACGTTCACATCAAAATGTGCGCGGATCTCATCTATCGGTTGCAGGGGGAGGGGGCCTATGTTCGCAATGCCTGCATTGTTGATCAGCCCTGACAGCTTCGCACCCTGTAGGGCAGCTGCTACCGTGTCAGCAGCGTCGGCGATCTGATCGGACTTTGCGACGTCAAGAATGAGCGGCTGAATTGTCGGTTGTGCGGCAACCAGGGGTTCGCCGTCGGCCGCTTTGCGAACGCCCGCAAAGACGGTCCAGCCTTTGCCCGCAAGAAATTCTGCTGTAGCGCGGCCAATGCCGCTTGAAGCCCCAGTAATAACAACTGATTTCATGTAAGACTCTCCGAATGGGTCGAGGCAGGACGCCTTGGCATATGTGTTTATTGTACGGATTTTGGGCTGAATTGGTTCACTCAGCGGCGTGAATTTTAATCTCGTAAAGCGTGGGCCAGTTCTTGCCGGTTACGAATATCCTGCCTGTTGCCGCATCATGGGCGATGCCGTTCAAAACATCGCTTCGCGGCGCTTGTACCGGCGTGGCGTTCACAAGGGGGGACAGGTCAATCTCACCGGTGACATGACCCGTTTGAGGGTCAATACGTAAAACCACATTCTCTTCCCAAACATTCGCCCACACCTCGCCATCTATCCATTCGAGCTCATTTAACTTCCAAACTGGGATCCCAGTTCGGGTTACTTCAACGGACTGGGACATTTTGAAGGTCTGAGGGTCCAGAAATCTGAGCACAGACGTCCCATCGGACAGGATCAGATGGGTCTCGTTGGCCGTTAGTCCCCAGCCTTCTCCGGTATAGGTGAATGTATTTACGGGGATGAGGCTGGCCAGGTCGAACACAAACCCTATACCAGATTGCCAGGTCAGACCGATAATTTTGTCCTGCCAGAGGGCAATGCCCTCTCCGAAGACAGTGTCAGGCAGTCGCCGACCGGCGAGAACCTCACCTGTTTCCAGGTGAACACGGCGAAGGGTAGATTGTCCATATCTGCCTGTGCCCTCGTAAAGCGCACCGGCATGGAAAAACAGGCCTTGAGTAAATGCCGTTGGATCATGGGGGTATGCCGCAACGATCTCGGCCACATATTGCTTGATCCCAGGCTGCGGCGTTGTCGCACTGTTATCTGCAATGACAGGGGCATGTTCAGGGGCAGCGTGTGCTGATTGGCCGATGGCCACCGGTGGTGTGCAGGCCATTAGCATCCAGATGCTGGCAGCCCCCATGATAGACTTGCCAAGGGGGATCATTCGGGTTTGCCGCCTTTAACGAGCCGCAAAACCGGCCTTTGCGCGGGTGGCTTTGGCGCGCTTGTCTTCGCATCGGATGGCGGGGCAGAATCGATTTGCACCAGGGTAGGGCGTGCAGATTTCGCCGGCGCTTGGGTGTCCTCTTCTAAGTCGTCATGGATGTCCCGGACGCGTGGTTTATAGGTTGCGGCTTTTGCTGATTTTGAGAAGGAGCCCCGCTTTTTAAAGCCCCCGTCCTTGCCCCGGGATTTCTTGTCGATTTCCTTCAGCTTTCGTGCCTGGAGGGCTGAGAGCGGCTCGTCGAGGTTTCCCTTGTCTGGATCGGCGAAGGCCGATCCGAATTTTTCCACGCGGGCTTCAACCTCTTCAACAAATTCACGTTCCCAATCGGAGAGGCCGGGTCCGCCTTCTGCCTCCGCCCGTTCAGCTGCCTTGCGGAGCTTCCGCAAGGCTTTGCGCTTTTTCTTATCGTCAATCTCGCGCGCCATGGGTTCAGACTTGGCTGTTCGGCAGGTAAGATCAAGGACAATTTGGCACCATTGCCTCAGATCTCTCCAACGGCGAGCATGTAGACATCCAGAATGGCTTCTTGTTCTTCACGTTCGGCCCGGTCGGTTTTGCGGATCCGGATCAATTGACGTAAGGCCTTTACGTCGTAGCCGAAGGCCTTGGCTTCCGCATAGACTTCTTTGATCTGATTGGCGACCTCAGCTTTTTCTTCTTCCAGGCGTTCAATCCGGGCGACAGTTTGGCGAAGCTTTTCGCGGGCCGTTTCGGTTAGGGAAGCTATGGGGGCATCGTCCATGGAGATCTCCGTATCATGGGGTGTGTTGGTGAATTTAAGAGTTGGGTTGCTTTAAGGTGCGCTGGTCAGCTTTGCCATGCGTCGAACCGCATCTGCAATCTCGTCGCCATGGGCGTGGTGGGGCATGTGCCCCCCATTAGGCAGGTCAACGACGCGCAAATGTGCGACCTGGCCCGATAGTTTGCCGACATGCAGTTCAGGTTTGATAACCGAGTCCAGGTGGCCGGAGAATACGGTGATCGGCATCTCCAAGTCGTCGTAACGGCTTTGCTGGGCGGCCAGTTCCGCCCGCAAATTCGTTACATCCTTGGCATTGGCGCGGAATTGATGGGGCCTGAACAAAAGCGGAATAGCTGCGTCCTCATAATAACCCGCCGGTGCCGCCTGCGGTGAAAAAGTGCCGTTTATGCCATCCTTCGCCTGGGCTGGTCCAACGATAGGTACGAGTTGGGAAAAAATGCTGCCGAGGACTGGGCGGGCCGCATAGCTGTTGTACCAGGCTTCCCCGCCGCCGCCCCAATCGTGGCTGACAGGAGCGAGAAGCACGAGGCCGTTTACAAGATCCGGCCGATCGAGCGCCAGACGCAAGGCCACAGCGCCGCCAAAGGAATGGCCGACAATGATTGCGGGCTCGCCGGGGGCCATGGCTTCCAGCACGCCAGCCATCTGATTTGCCTGCACACCAAGGTCTGCCGCATTCTTCGGCCGCGTCGAGTAGCCATGCCCTGGGCGGTCGGCCATTAAAATCCTGTGATCACCAGATAAACGGGGGGAAAGCGTATGGGTAAATTCCTGTGCGTTGGCGCTCGCCCCATGGATCATAAGGACAACCGGCCCTGTGCTGCCCTGGCGAACAATGTGGGTCTTTGCGGCGTTTAGCTCCAGGAAAATACCAGCTGGCGGATGATTGGTCTCCGCCCGCGCATTGTAGATGGCGCTGTGAACACAGGCGGAGAGAAGCGGAGCAAGCACCAGCATAGCGAGGAACATGGACATGGGTTTCAAAGGGCAGATCCGTCGGAGGTTCGAGACAAGCGCTGGACAGCCTGCTTTGCTGGCGCAAGGTTTGGATGAATATCAAGCGCTGCTTCATAGGCGGCCAGGGCTTCTTTGGTCGAGCCCAGGCTCTCTAAAAGGTGCCCAAGGCCAGTCCAGGCTCCGAAATGGCGCGGTTCGATTTTGAGCACTTCGTTCATATCTCGCAGGGCCTCGGCAAAATTTTCTTCCCGCGCGAAAAGGGCAGCGCGGCGGTACCAACCTTCTGCATAGTCCGGGGCGATCAGCACGATGCGGTCGTATAGGGCTCGAGCCAGGGCGGTATCCCCGGCCTGTTCGGCGATGCCTGCGCGCTCCAGAAGAAGGTCAATCGTGCCCGAGCCGCTGTCACCCCATGAGGCGATTATGTCGGCTTCTGCACGCGCAGCTTCCTGTTCCGTCGGTGCATTTTTCAATGTATCGAACATATCGTCCGATGGGCCGGACGCTAAGATGAGGCCCACAAAGAGCAGAGCTTTGATCATGGTGTGGTCGCGCGGCCAAATAGAAGCTTCGATTAGGGGAGTAGATTAAGGGCAATCAAGTCGGTTTCAAGGCGCTTGGCGCTGTTGAAATGGTGGGTTTGAAAGCCAAGCCCGTCGGCAGCCGTGATATTCTGTGCGCTATCATCGATAAATAAGACCTCTGCCGGGTCCGGCTGGTCCATCCGGTCGATGGCGATCTGGAAAATTTGCGCGTCGGGTTTGGCGCAGGCTTCATCTCCCGACACGATCACATCTTCAAAAAGGCCCATGCGTGGAAAAGCCATTTGCATCATTGGCCAGGTTTCCGATGGCATATTGGTGAGCGCGAACAGTGGCACCCCTTTATCGTAGAGGCGATCCATCAACTCCGGCGTGCCATCGACATATCCATCAAACATGTCCATCCACCGGGCGCTCCACGCGCGGATCAAAGCCTCGTGGTCTGGATATTCTGCAATAAGGGGCAGGGCGTTTTCGGCAAAGCTGATGCCGCGATCATGCTCCATGTGCCAATCCATCGAGCAGATTTCGCTCAGAAAAAACTTGCGCTCAGCTGCATCGGGGATGAGTTGCTGATAAAGCCGCTCAGGGCTCCAATCCAGGACAACCCGGCCAAGGTCGAAAAGAACAATACGGACGGGCAATTTTTTCGTCGACCCCGCCTGCATTCATATTGGCCTCAGGCTTGTTTTGCTTTAAAGCGCGGATTGGTTTTGTTGATGACGTAGACACGGCCCCGGCGGCGCACGATTTTACAATCGCGATGGCGTGCCTTGAGAGCTTTGAGTGAGGATCTGACTTTCATCGCGATGATCCAGCCTATTCTGGTATAAAATGATGTAGATTGAACGAGAGCGCGGGTGATAGGCGAGGCTTTGGATGCTGTCAACGCTCCAGACCTTCATCAGGTCCCCTGCTGATGTAAAGAGTAAGGAAAGCGGATATGTCAGATAAGGTCAGGAAAATGCCGGGGCGCGTATGTCTGGTGGCGGGGGTCGGACTACTCGCCGCTTGTGCCGCCGGCCCCGCACCTGACCAGCGGCCCAGCACGGTTCCGGTGACAACCCCCGCACCGGTGTTGCCGCCGACGACCGTCGTATCCATCCCGCCTTTTGAGACGTCCGGTCTCGCCGCGTTTGATGCCTGGCGGATCGATTTTGCATCGCGGGCCCTGGATGAGGGGCGAAACCCGGCAATCGTCTATGATGTTCTGCGGGATTTGGAGCCCCTTGAAATTTACCTGCCGGACCCTGTCGCTGGGGTTGCGAGTGCCAATCGAAGTGCGATTTCGGAGCAGGCGGAGTTCGCAAAGCCGGTTTGGACATATTTGGATACCGCCGTCAGCGATACGCGGCGCGAGACAGGTGCCCGAAAGGTTGCTGTTTCCGGTCCTTTGTTCGACGCCATTGAAGCAGCTTACCAGGTCGATCGAGAAGCGGTCGCCGCGATATGGGGTATGGAAACAAGCTTTGGCTCTTATATCGGGGACTTCGATGGGCCGGAGACCCTCGCCAATATGGCTGTGGAAGGGCGACGACGGACGTTCGCCGAGCGTGAATTGATTGCGGTCATGCAAATCATCGAACGCGGCCATGCAACGCGGGAAGACCTGGTCGCCGGCTGGGCCGGGGCCATGGGGCAAACGCAGTTCATGCCATCCACTTATCTACAGTATGCCGTGGATTTTTCCGGTGACGGTCGGCGAGATGTCTGGTCGAACGAGACCGATGCCCTCGCCTCCGCCGCCAATTATTTGAAGGCATCCGGATATGTATTCGGCGAGCCCTGGGGGACGGAAGTCGCCATTCCGGCGGGGTTTGACTATTCGCTGGCTGATGGAACCCGGCGGAGCGTTGCACAATGGCAAGCGCTTGGCTTGGTGCCGCAGCCGGGCATGGTTTTGCCGACCAATTTCGCTGCCGAAGGTAGACTTTGGTTGCCAGCGGGGGGCCGTGGACCTGCCTATCTGGTGTTCAAGAATTTCGATGTTTTTCTCACCTACAACCGGTCGAATTCCTACGCACTGGCGGTGGGGCTGCTCGCCAATGCGATTGCTGGTCGCCCCGGCCCGGTAACATCCTGGCCGCGGGACATCGCACCTCTGTCGGTGGCCGATGTCAAACGGTTACAGGCCGGTTTAAACACGCTTGGGTTTGACGCTGGCAGCGTTGACGGGATTGCTGGCAGCGGCACACGCCGCGCGCTGCAGCAATTTCAAAAGGCGAGGGGCTTCCGGGCTGACGGCTTTCCAACCCGGGAGATGCTGGCCTATGTGCTCGATGCCGCTCAGCTCAATGTTTCCTCATTGGCGGGACCGGGCTGAGCTGACACGGCGATGCGGGCAAATGCTGCCAGGCCAATGAGAAGAAGCGCTGCTAGGGCAAAGGGCGCGGATGGGTGCACATATTGATAAATAAATGGGCCGAAGAAGGGCGACACAATAAAGCCCATTCCGTTTGCGGCGATAACCAATCCGGCCACATTGCCCTGGAGTTCCGGACCGACCGCTAGGGATGCCCCACTGGAAAAGCCAGGGCGGGACAAACCCTGGCCGAGGCCGATGGCGAATTGGGCAACGATGAGAACAGCAAAGTTCTGGGTGGGAA
>JBCBAO010000017.1:0-17564 GCA_038532405.1 Pseudomonadota bacterium
GGATGCCACCAACTATCTTGAATTCTGCCGCCAGTCGGAGGCCGTTTTCAACACCCTCAACACCTCATTTCTCCAAAATGACCGGCCTTCAATGCTTTCCCTTGCGCGGCGTGCGAACCCGGTTTCGCTTCTTGGTACCCAACCTTTTTCAACACTTTGGAATATGCTTGGGAAACGCTTTGAAGATCCACGCCTGCAACAATTGTTTGGTCGATATGCGACCTATTGTGGTGCCTCGCCGTTCGAAGCCCCAGCGACGTTGATGCTGATTGCCCATGTCGAACAGGCGGGCGTCTGGACACTTACTGGCGGTATGCATGCTCTTGCAAAGGCCTTGGAAGACCTCGCCACCGGCCAAGGTGCCGAAATTCGGCACAATACGCCGATCATAGATATATCCCTCGAAAATGGGCGACCGGGCAGTGTTGTTCTGGACACCGGGGAGCAAGTCGCCGTCGACCTTATCGTCCATGCCGCTGACTTGGCCGCGCTTTGTGTGGAGGGGGAAGACATCGAAACGTCCCGGGCTGCGATATATGACAAAAAGGGTGTGCGCTCACAGTCAGCGATGACTTGGACGATGTCCGCAGATGTCAGCGGTTTGGACCTATCGGTTCATAATGTTTTCTTCTCCGATAATTACGGGGATGAGTTTGATGCCGTGTTCAATCGCCGCACAATGCCTGACCCGCCAACCACCTATGTTTTTGCGCCGGATCGCACCAAGGGCGGCACATATGGGGATGCGCCTGAACGGCTTTTCTTTTTGATAAACGCTCCGCCAACGGGCGATGTGCGGCAATGGTCGCGGGAGGAAACGCAAGCATGCCAATCCAAAATGATGAATCACCTCGCGATTTGCGGCGCGGACATTGCGGTGCATCCGGAAACGATCATCGCCACCACACCAACGGATTTCGCCAACCGATTTCCATCGACCGGGGGCGCGCTCTATGGCCGGGCCGGCCATGGCTGGCAAGCAACCTTCAAGCGGTCGGGGGTGAGAACGAAGGTGCCAGGGCTATACCTCGCCGGCGGCAGTGTTCATCCGGGACCGGGCGTTCCGATGGCAGCTTTGTCGGGGCGGGCAGCGGCGAATGCGGCGATCAGGGACTTTGCTTTGACCGCATAGTCCCGCCCGGCGGGTACACGTGGTGGTATATCGACGCGATCAGCGAAGATGGTAACAGTGCGCTCGTCATTATCATTTTTGTTGGGAGTGTATTTTCCCCCTATTATGCCTGGTCCGGTCGTTCTGATCCGAACAATCACTGCGCTTTGAATATTGCCCTCTATGATCGCCAGGGTGACCGCTGGGCCATGACCGAGCGACCAAAATCGGCCATCGAGCGGACAACAAATACGTTCGCAGTGGGGCCAAGCCGTGTCGATCGGACTTCGGACGGTTTGTCCATTCGCGTTCTTGAGCGCGGCGCCCCCTTGCCTCGGGCTGCCAATGGAACCGTAGAGGTTCGATTGCCCTGGCAAAATACGCGGCGTTTCCAACTGCATCCATCCGGGCGCCACACCTGGCAGCCGATCTGTACCACCGCGGAGGTTTCAGTGGCCTTTGATGCGCCGAAACGCACTTGGACCGGACGCGCCTATGTCGATACCAATTGGGGAACTGAGCCCTTGGAAACGGGTTTTGATTATTGGGATTGGTCGCGTACGGAAGGTCCGGATGGGAGCGCAAAAATCCGTTATGTTTCGGATCTTGCGAGTGGGGGCGCAACGGATTTTTGTGTGGGTTTTGATACGTCCGGCGAGATCAGCACGCATACGCTTGAACCGCAAACCACACTTCCGCCAACGCCGATTTGGCGCATTCCGAGGCGGGCTGGCCTGTTGAATGGTGAAACCCCGGAACTCATGCGTACGCTGGAGGATACCCCATTCTACAGCCGGTCACTTCTCAATCACCCTGCCAGTGGCGTGCGCGCTGTCCATGAGAGTTTTTCTGGAAAAAGACTGAGATCCAATCTTATCAAGTCTCTTCTGATGGTTCGGATGCCACGTCGCTAGGGGCTTGATCCTTATTTTTCGCGGCAGCTTCTTCGGCTCGCGCCTCTTCGAGCAACTTGTTGGTTTTTCGGTATTCCCTATAGCCGAAGCCAAGCACCAATAGGAAAACAATCGGGATTTCGGCGCTGATCAGCCATCCAGGCATTTTGCCGGGTCCGTCTGTTCCAGTGTTTCGACCAGTCCGTAGATCGGCGCTCTATCTTCCGCGACGAGGCGTCCAAAGAGGTTAAGCAGCCAGAGCGGGCTTGCGAATGCATAGGCTTCCTGGTTCGCGAGGGCGGGATTTTTGGCGACGGCGTCGACAAGAAAGCGATTCTCGGCCAAGGGCGGTGCCTCGGACAAGGCTTCGGTTCCGCCAATCGCCGCCTTTGCAAGCAATTCGATCTTTCGCTGCTTTGTGACAATGGCGCGCTTGGTCACCGAGTCATAGCCGTTACGGCGAATTTCCATCCCGATTTCGGAGTAGACCAGACCCGCAGCTTTTATGCCTGCACGGCACCGCCCCGACAGACACTCCACGCCGGAAAGGCCCCGTTCATATAGGGGATCTGCGGTTGACAGAAGGCGTGCTGCAATGCCGGCAATCCGGTCATCAAATACGGGGTTCGCCAGGAAGTCTTCCGGATCAAGCTTGGCATCCGCAAACCAATCCAGGGGTGCATAGATCCGTCCCGCCCGGGCATCCTCACCGATATCTCGCGCAATATTCGTCAACTGCATGGCAACACCAAGGTCGCATGCGCGGGATATCGCAAGCCTGGAGGGTGCCCCCATTACAACAGACATCATCGCCCCGACGGATCCGGCGACGCGCGCCGAATAGGCATGCAAATCCTCAATCGTCCGGTATTGTCGGCCTTCAAGATCCCATGCAAAGCCTTCTATGAGCGCCTCTGGAAGCGCTTTGGGGATCGACCATTGGGCTACGGTTTGCGCGAAGGCCCTGTCGATAGGGTCCCGTGCCGGGGTAAATGCATAGACGCGGTCGAGCCGGGTTTGAATGTCATGGATCGGATCTCCATTTTCCCCTTCAAGGTCCACCCGGTCGTCCGACCATCGACAAAATGCATAAATTGCATAAGCCGCCATCCGAACTGCTTTCGGCAGCAATAAAGATGCACTGTAGAAGCTCTTAGACCCCTGCCGGATGACATCCCTACAATAGGCGAGGTCTTGGGCAGTAGAGAACGATGCTTCAGGTGAAGACAGCATGTCGGATTGCCCCGCCTGGTGGTTCGGCGTTTAGCGCCGGTATTGGGTTGTGGGATCCAATGGTAGCAGAGTGTGCGGAACTCGGATGAAACGCAGTAGCCTGGCCCCTCGACCATTGGAAAAGATATAGAGAGTGTTTTGATGTCCGCATAGATTGACATTAAAGGCTGTCAATTTCTGTAGGGCAAGGATTATTCTCTTCTGATTTCCCTCACTGCGCTCAATTCGATGATATAAAAGTGTCGATGATGTCGTGCAAAGTATGGGGGGCTTCTTCATGTGCCAAGTGGCCGAGGCCAGCCAGGGTTTGGCTTTGACCGCGCGAGGTGATTTCGGCCATTTGGGCTGCTTCGCCAGGCGGAACCGTCAGGTCTTGTCGACCTGCAATGAAGAGCGTTGGTTGCGACAGAGCCCGGCAGTTCGATGGCATACTGGACAGATCCCAATTTGCCATGAGTGCCAATGTTCCGGCGACATGTGTCGGGTACCTGAGAAGCCGTGCATAACCATCGACGAAAGTATTGGGTGTGTTCGACCCTGTCTGTTGCAGCAAGCGTTCAACGCGTGACCTGTCCTGGGCATTTCGCGCGAGCGCCCTCGCTGCAAAACCACCAAAAGTCAGCGCCTTGGCTGCAAGCGGCGCAAAGAGCCTCGCGACCCCCGGAAACGGCCGAAGCGCCCCATTGATACTGATCAAATGCTGAGGGTTGATGCGCCCATCGACGACAAGTTGGATCATAATTGCGGCTCCAGCCGAATGGCCGATAACACAGTCCGGAGCGAATGACAGATGATCCAAAAGCTTGGAGACAGCATCCGGTAAGGTCTTCAAAGTTGCTGAGAAACCAGGGGCGCTCTGGGTGAACCCATGGCCAGGCAAATCAAAACTGAGCACATCGTAAGACGAGGCGAGGAGGGGGGCCAGTCCCGACCAGGAATGGGTTGATGCCCCCGTTCCATGCAAGAGCAGTATTTTCGGCCCCCCGCCAAGTCTTTGCGCATGCCATGTATGCCCGTCGACCTTTAGAAACAGGCTGTGTTCGGCCAGGGGCCATGTGGCGCGTTCGCGATACCAGTCGGGGGCACCTGGTTGAGATTTGGGGATGTCGGCGTCCGTTGACATGGCGCGCCTATCGCCTGCCAATTCGGTCACGAACAAGTTTAGAGACTTGCTCGCCATCGACCCGCGGAAGGAAATAGTAACTCGCCCCCAAATCGTCGGCCAGCTTTCTCGATGGCGGTCCGGGCCGGCGCGCTGTATCGAAGAAGATCACGGGATGCTCTTTGCTTTTCAAGTGCCGCGCAGCCTGTTCACCATCACTTGCCGCTTCTGTGCGTTTCGCGGAGCCATCCAGCGCGATATTGCCTCTGCCATCTGAGAGAAAGACGAGCAGTGGCGACCGCCCCTTTGCCAATTCCCGGTCAGCCATCGCATCGCCCAGCAAGATCGCCGAAGCGAGGGGGGTTCCGCCGCCGCCGGGCAAGTCGCCGAGGCACCGCCGCACACGGACCAGTGACCGTGTTGGCGACAGGAGTAGCTCTGCCTCCGTGCCGCGAAAACTGATCAGCGAGACAAGATCCCTGCGGGAATAACAATCTGTCAGCAAATGCTCGACTGCGCCTTTGGCTTCGGCAAGCCGGTTCATTGCTGCCGAGCCCGAGGCATCCACGACGAAGATAACCGAGGATTGGCTCCTCCGTTTGAAGCGCTTCTCCCTCAAATCGTCCGACTGAATATGTATCCCATCACGGCGAGACGTTTTGCGGCGAACTTTTTGCCAGGGCGCTGCGGCGCGGAGGGTCTGAACAAGGTCAACACGTTTCGGCCGTTGTCCACCGGTTGGCTGCGCGGGGGCAGGCCGACCTTTGTCTTTGGCAGGGGTGAGATCTCCTGATTTTCCGGCGATCCCAATTCCTCTTCGCCGGTTGGGGCCCCTTGGTCGGGAAAGCATGTTCAACAATTGCGCAGCTTCCACAGCCTCAACCATCATATCTTCGAAGGCCGTCCCGTCGCTGGGCATCCCCTGATCTTCACGCTCGATGTCCGGTTCTTGGTCTTTTGGTTGATCAGCAGTTTCCGATTGCTGAGGCGGCATAGGTTCCGCGGCCGTTATTGCGCCAAGCACAAGCCCGCATGTGCGCGTCACATCGGCTTCCTCAACCTCGTTGCGTCCTGCGAGGGCCGTAAAGGCAGCGGCAGCGCGAAGACAATGGAGTGCGGGTCGAATGCCTTGCAGTCCATACCTGGCACACAGGTGAACGATCGGACCGATAAGTCCTTCGGGGACGAGGACGCCCGCCAACCTGTCACGGGCTGAGGTGATGTCTGACGCCGTTATGCGAAAGGGACCCGCGCTGCCGAGCGGAATGCCCTCCAATCCGGCTTGAAGGGCAATTCGCTCGGTTAAGATCTCTGGCGGATGTTCGTCCTGATCGCCCTCGTCCAACAAAATCGCGCAAAATCGCGCGGCATCTTCCGTGGAAAGGCCATCACGCTCAACTTGGACATAACCGTGATCCAGTGCCGCACTTATCGCGGATGCTGTTTCCAGGTCCAACCTCTCGGCCATGCGGACAAGCAGGATCTGGCCATTGGCTTCCGCCAAGAGGCCTTTTTGGGTGACGACGCGCCCGCGAGACAATGTTGCGTTGAGGGAAATGCCGCCGATCAGCCGATCCGCGGACACGGAAATCGGCAGGTTTACAAGATTTGTCGTGTTTTCGATAAGCTTGCGCAATTCACTAAGCCATAAGGTGCGAACGTCGGATGCGTGACTGCGAAGTTGCAAGCCACCGAGGCCATCGGGATCTATCAACGCCAGCGCCGTTGCAAGCTCGGCTTCTTTCCAAAGTGCGCGCCCGCGGTCATGCGCTGTTTCAATTTGGCCCTTTGAGGGCACCTCGGCAGCCGCCACGGTCACGGAACAAGAACCTCATCCATCGCTCGTACCACGCGGCTGGTGGCATCGCTTTCGTCCAATGGGTCCTTTCGCAGGCGATGCCCAAGCGACATCGGCGCGGCGAGCCGTATATGGTCGAGTGTGACCACCCCTGTGCCAGAGAGCGCCGCTAGCGCGCGTGAGGCCCGTGTGAGAGACAGCTCGCCCCGCAGGCCGTCTGACCCCAGCTGAATGCAAAGCGCTGCGCATTTCTCAAGCAGGCCGTCATCCATCTTGACATCTGCAAGCCCTGATTTGGCTTTTTCAACCTTGCGTCTGAGCGCCAAGTCTTTGCGTCGCCAGGTTTTGACGAACTCTGCCTTATCGCGCTCAAAGGCGTCGCGTCGGCGAACAACTTCAACCCGTTCGTTTAAATCCCTGGATGTTCGAACATCGACGGATAATCCAAACCGGTCCAAAAGCTGCGGCCGCAGTTCGCCCTCTTCTGGATTCCCACTTCCGATCAGAACGAATTTGGCGGGGTGTTCAATGCTCAGCCCCTCGCGCTCGACCCGGTTTACACCCGATGCTGCGACATCCAGTAAAATGTCGACCAAATGGTCGTCCAATAGGTTGACCTCATCAACATATAGAAAGCCGCCATGGGCGCTCGCCAACAAACCGGGCTCAAATCTCATTTCGCCATCGATCAGCGCATGTTCGATGTCGACCGATCCAATCACGCGGTCTTCCGTGGCACCGAGCGGCAGATTTATGACGGGCGGACTTGCAAGCTTGGCAGACCCCGCCTCGCCGAGCGCGTCAGCAATCTCCACCTTTGGCAGGAGGGCGGCGAGGGCCCGAATCGTCGTGGTCTTGCCAGTTCCCCGGTCTCCGAAGGCAAGGACACCGCCAATCAATGGATCAATGGCGGAGATCAGTAGGGCGTTTTTCAAGCCCGCCTGGCCAACAATTGCTGAAAAGGGGAATGTAATATCAGACAAAAAAGCACCGGTCGGCAGGTAGAGTGTCAGTTATACAGCACACGCTGTGGCATTTGAAAATCATCGCATTGGCCCCGAAATTAGCTTGCGCTCTGCGCCAGATCATTCCGGCAAGCGACGATCTCGTCAAAATGCTGGCGGATATAGTGCTGCAGCCAAGCGGCGTAATTCCATGGATTTCGGCTGAGATCATCACGCAGTGCTTCCAGACCCGCAAAGCGAACGGTTGAAACCTCGCTCGGGTTGGGGATTGGGGGGGCAAGGGCAAGACCGCGAAACACATAAACGATTTCATTCTCGATCATATTGTTGTCGAGCTCGGCCCGATATCGTGCCTTGAAAGCAAATGAGAGGTCGGCGCTGAGCCCAAGTTCTTCGGTTAGGCGGCGGGCGGCTGCTGCGCCGATATCCTCGCCCGGCCGCGGATGGCCGCAACATGTATTGGCCCATTTCCGGCGTGAATGATATTTTACCGCGGCACGCTGTTGCAAAAGCGTCTCACCTGCGGGGTTAAATAGAAAAATCGAAAACGCCCGGTGGAGGTCTCCGCGGCGGTGAGTCTCAAGTTTTGCCGCCGGCGCGATCAATGAATCCTGCTCATCGACCAGAATAAGTTCTTCCTTGGTATCATCGGTGAGCAAAGGGCTAAACTCCCGCATCTCTTTGTTCTTTAAGCCTTTGAACGGCAAAGAATGGGCACTTGCAAGTGCCCCTGCCCAAAGAGTTGAAGCTGCTAATGGTCCATTATGCAAGCACCGGGTTGGACCGCTCAGCTAGACCAAAGGTCGAAAATGTGTTGGAGCGTGCAATCCTTTTACGGGCAATGACGGGATGACAAGCGCTCTTGAGCGTGTAAGAGGACTTGCGTAATAATATTACGTCCGCACTGGGAGATGCGGCGGGATAATTCGAGGACGTTTTAGTTTGCCATTGAGATTGCGCCTTATTGTCCTGTCAGTGCTGCTGATCGTGAGCCAGCTGGCATCGGTGGCTTTGTATTTAAGCCATGATATCGATCATGATCACAGCACCAGCGAGTGTCTTGTTTGCGTCATCGCAAACGATACGGAGGATGATCCAGCAGGATACCTGCCTCCGGCTCAAATTTGGCTTGGGATACAATTTCCTGTCTCAAAGATTGCTGAGCAGTCCCTCGGTATTCACCTCGTCTTCGCCACGGCCGTGAATGCCCGCGCGCCGCCTCTCGGCCTGTAAAATCAGTCTTAGCCTTTAATCATTTGTGAGCAATAGGCGTTCCGTATCCACCATGCGAACGCCTCAATATATCTTGAGTTGTATTTGTCATGAAAAGAACTTCCATTTGCTATTTGCCGATCATTCTTGCACTCGCAGGAACGGCCGTTGCCCAGGAGGGCGACGATGCAGATCCGATCCGCGTTAAATATCTAAATCTGGACGAAGTTGTTACGACCTCCTCTCCAATTGCCCGTCCGCTGGGCCAAACGATTGCTTCGAACTCCGTGCTTAAGGAAGAAGAGCTTGCCGAGCGGTTAGCGAGTTCGATTGGTGAGACCCTGCGCAATGAGCCAGGTATCAGCTCAACCTCATTTGGAGCTGGAGCATCGCGGCCGATCATCCGCGGCCTTGGCGGGGACCGTATTCGTGTGCTCACCGACGGGATCGGCACCTTTGATGCCGCCCAAACAAGTCCTGACCATGCCGTTCCTGTCGAGCCGGCCTTGGCAGAGCGGATCGAGGTGCTTCGGGGCGCGGCATCGCTTCTATATGGAAGTTCAGCCGCCGGCGGTGTCGTGAACACGATTACCGGCATAATTCCCGAGACCGAGCCGGAGAACGGCTTTGAGGGCGCAGCGCGCTACTCCTACTCGACAGTGGACAATGGCAATGAAGTTGCCGGCGGCGCAAATGTTCAGCTCGGCCAGTTCGTATTCCATGCCGAAGGATCGTTCCGGGATGCGGGTGACTATGACATTCCAGGCCTTGTCGCATCGGACCAGCTGGTTGAGGCCTTGGCCGCTGAAGCCATCGCCAACGGAGAACTGTTCGACCCGAATGAAGAGTTCGAAACCGGCTTTGTTCCGAACAGTGACCTTGAAACATCGTCCGGCGCATTCGGTGCATCCTGGCTCTTCGACAATGGGGGATATGACGGCTTCATCGGAGCTTCCGTGAGCTATCTTGAAACCAATTACGGTGTTCCAGAAGGCGTTCTCACCGAAGAAGACCTTGAAGGTGATGAGGACGAGGGAGAAGACGAGGGCGAGGAAGAGGGCGAAGAGGAAGGTATCCGCATTGACCTCGACCAAATCCGCTTTGACACAAAAGCTGAAATCCGCGGTGATCTTGGCCTGTTTGAAAAAGCGCGCTTCCGTTTTGGTTATGCCGACTATCAGCACTTTGAGCTGGAAGGCGACGAGGTTGGTACAGAGTTCAACAATGATGAATTCGAGGGCCGTCTCGAATTGACGGGTAAGACCGTTGAGGCCGCTGGAGGTGAAATTCGTTCTGCGATCGGTGGACAGTTCCGGGTTCGGGATTTCGAAGCCATCGGGGCTGAAGCCTTCGTGCCTCCCTCCGAGCAGGATCAATATGCCATCTTCGGTTTGGCGGAATACACAACCGGGCCATGGATCCTGGACGTGTCCGCAAGGTATGAGAATGTCAGCAACGAGACCGATAGCTTCGTCGCCGAGGAAGACGGACCGGAAATACCGATTGATTTGAACTTCGATCTGTTCAGCATTTCTGGCGGCGTCGGTGTGCAAGCAACGGATCAAATTTTCGTCGGTATCAATGCGTTCCGAACCGAGCGCGCGCCATCTTTGGAGGAGTCCCTCTCCTTTGGTCCGCACCTTGCCACGCAAAGCTTCGAGATTGGTGATCCAACCTTGGGCGAGGAAACAGCGCGCGGGTTTGAGGCCACGGCACGCGGCGAACTTGGTCCGCTCACACTCGTCGTTAATGGCTACCTGACCGATTATGACAACTTCATTTTCGAGCAGGAGACCGGTGACATCCTTGATGGATTGCCAGTCTTTGCCTTTATCGGTGCCGATACGCGCTTCCGCGGGTTCGAAGCGGAGCTCGATGCTGACCTTGGTAGCATTCAGGCGGCTGCTTTGGGCGATCTGCGGTTCTCCGCCCAGGCCCAGGCCGACTTTGTTCGCGCAACGTCGGATGGTCTTGCCGATGCCGACCAACCGCGAATTCCGCCATTCTCGTTCCTTCTGGGCTTCACCGCGGACAGTGAACTCGCCACGTTCCGGGCTGAAGTTGAGTATAATGCGGACCAGGATGATGTGGCTCAGTTTGAGCTTCCAACGGACAGTTTCACCTTCGTGAATCTGGCACTCAATGTGCGTCCATTCCGTGAACGGCCAAATGTCAGCCTTGGTATCCGGGCGCAGAACATCTTTGACGATGAGGGCAGAAACTCTGCATCATTCCTAAGGGATACAGCCCCACTTCCAGGACGAAATGTCCGCTTTGACGTTCGGGTCGCATTCTGATCTGAAAAGACTTTGTTTTCGGCTTGCATGGGCGGGGTCATTCGCCTATGTGAGCCGTTGACAAGGAAGCAAACCACGACGTGCCCTTCAGGGCAGTCAGTACGGGGGAGCCCAACCTGTCTTCATTATCGTCCCCGGCCCAGATGTGCGGTCGTTTGATGCTAAAGAGGATATTTGGATGACCCGGTTTGTAGTCGTTCTCCCCCGACGATGCGAAATGATGGACGTGCTTTCGGCGCGGACTTCAGACTTCTTATCGCCCAAGCACAAGGACTATTTGGCCGCCGTTGCGGAGCTCATAAGGCAGTAGCGGGCCCTTTTGCCCGCCCACCCATTGTCGATGTGTCTGGCATCCCGCCATGGCACAGTCACCTTGTATTCGGGACATTGTCCCTCTGCCGATTGAGCTTTTCCAAATGTCTCTGCTCTCACCCTCCGCAACCGTTCGGCCGTCTACCCTGTTTGCCGATGATTGCGACCATCATTTGTCCGTCTTTGAAAGTGTTGCCCACGCTGTCGCAGGGCATACACAGGATGATGCATTTGCCGTGCTCTTCCCGAGGCGAATTGCGGCGTCTGCCAAGTGTTTTCTGTCCGGTTTTCCGGGCACTGTCCTATATGCAGTCAAGGCCAATCCCCACCCCGCCGTGTTGCAGACGGTTTGGGCGAGCGGCGTTCGATGCTTCGATGTGGCCTCCATTCGGGAGATTGATCTTGTTCAGCGCGTCTGCGGGGGCGCGAGACTTTTCCTGATGCACCCTGTGAAATCCAGAGCAACCATTCGTCATGCCTACCGGAGTGGCATTCGCGATTTCGCTTTCGACACCTTGGCTGAACTTGAGAAAATCATAACGGAAACAGAGCAGGCGACCGATTTGTCGCTCCATTTGCGCCTGTCTCTGCCGGACACTGGTGGTGCCGTCATGCCATTGACCGAGAAGTTTGGAGCATTCGGCGAGGACGCAATCGATCTTCTGCGACGGGCAAGCCCCTGGATTGCGCGCCTCGGCGTTGCCTTTCATGTCGGATCCCAATGTCTGGACCCCAGCACCTATAATGCCGCCCTCGCCTATGTCGCAGACATTGTTGCAGCGTCGCGCGTAACCATCGATAGCGTGGACTGTGGCGGCGGCTTCCCGGTGGCCTATCCCGGCATGTCGCCGGTGCCAATGGCAGAGTATTTTGAGAGCATTCGACGCGCGTTAAAACAATACGGCTTTGACGGTATTGACGTTTTCGGAGAGCCTGGCCGCGCCATATCCGCTTTGGGTGGATCCACCATCGCGCGGGTTGAACTGCGCCGGGGCAGCGATCTCTACCTGAATGATGGCACCTATGGGTCTTTGTTCGACGCGGGCCAATTCGCTTGGCGGTTTCCCGTCGCGCGCATTGGCGGACAAACAGAACCGTCCGAGGCGAAGGTGGCCTATCGCTTTTTCGGGCCGACGTGCGACAGTCTTGATCGCATGGTTGGACCGTTCCATCTGCCGGCAGACATGGCCGAAGGGGACTGGATCGAAATCGGCCACACAGGGGCCTATGCGCAAACACTTTCGACCAATTTTAATGGCTTCGGTGTGCGCGAAACCTATGCGGTTATGGCCCCCTGACCCTCATATGAGGCCCTCTTTTTTTGCCATTGAGGCATGTGAGGCCCTCAAAGGGGGACAAGGCTTGCCTTTATCGCGTCGATTGCCGGTTTTCGGATCAGCAGCTTGTTTCCATGGTAAGCATGCTGTGGAAGCCCGCTCAGCAGACCAGCCGCCTCAAATGCCGTTTGGATGAGATCGTCCGGTGCAACTGCCTTATCAAGGAAACCGGCCTCCATCGCGCTTTCAGGATCATAGAGATTTCCCTGGATAACGGCCGGGGTAAAGTGGAGGGGCGAAAGGCGCGCCGCCGGAAGCTCTATGCCAAATATGGGCAGCACCATGCCGATGGCGGTCTCGTTGAGGCCTATTTTGAAATCCCCCTTTATGCCGATCCGTGTATCCGCCGAGAGCAGCATCAGACCACCCGCGGCCAAGGCATGCCCACTGCAGGCAGCGATAACAGGGCGTGGACTTGTGAAAAGTCGAAGGAGCAAATGTCCGCCAGCATTTAGGAGCGAGCCAACCTTGTCCGGCTGATGCTGCATTACCGACAAATCAAAGCCGCCGGAAAATCGGCCCGGCCGACCCGAGATGATGATTGCTTTTGCTTCGGCTTCGCCTTGATCAAGGGCTTCGTTCAAAGCCGCAATCATATCGAACCCAAGGGCATTGGCCTTGCCGTCGTCCATCTGAATGTGGGCAACGCTATCTTGGATCTCAAAGGTCAGGCTCACGGGCGCGCTCTCCTTATGTATTTGCTTTTGTCTAAACTGCCTTGGCCTCCGCTAAGACAGTCAATGTTTGGGGTGCTTTTTGCCGGCCTGAAGAGGGGGGTGCTGCCTGTTTCCAGACCGGCCGCGACCGTTGCTTGTCCGAACGTCAGAGCGGTTTTGTGTCAACAGGATACGATGCAAAACCGGGTAGCCCCAATTCCTCGTTGACGGCTGCACTGCCGGAACGTAAGACACCGCCTCTCTACCCCGTGCCCAGATGGCGGAATTGGTAGACGCGCTACGTTCAGGTCGTAGTGGCCTTATGGTCGTGGAGGTTCGAGTCCTCTTCTGGGCACCAGCTGTCTTTAAAACTGTTGAAGAACAAGAGCCTGAAGGGCAGGTGTCTTGGGCGCGTATTGGTCCGAAGGTGCCTTATTCTGCGGAGTTGGCGCGTTCAAAAATCGAGCATTGCAGCAACCTCGAGAATACCGATGCGGGTTTTTTTTGTCTTTAAAAGTGACGGTTGCCATGGCCTCTGCCCCAATCCAAGACGGGACGGACCAAAGTTTGGGCAAAGGGGAGAATCCTCCGGCAGATCGCGGGCCTCGCCGCTGTATCAACAGCGATTTCATTGATTTGACAGGTCTGCGGGCTATTGTCAGGCCCCTCCGCCAATGTGCGAAAACCAACCCTGGGGACCATGACCGAATTTGATCTGACCCAAAGCGAAGCCGGCCGAACGCTCAAGGTGATCGAAGATATCGATCAGCAGGAGGACAAGGATGGCGTGCTTAAAATCCTGGCAAATTATACAGGTCATTTCGGTTTTAGCCGCATTATGGTGGGGCAGTTCGTCAATCCGGCTATTGTCGACCCTTGCAAGATCATGGTCGTTACCGATTGGCCGGAAGAGCTTCTCAAACTTCGAGCTCGCAGGCCCGATCGCTTCATTCGCGATCCAGTCGGGCAATATGCCCTGCGCAGCAAACGGCCTTTTTACTGGAGTGAGGCTTACAAACACGCGAGCCGCGCCGGGCAAGCCATGCTTGATGAGGCGCGGGAGTTTGGCATGCTGGATGGCATTATGTTTCCCGTGCATGCTTTTGATCGGGTTCCGGGCGGTATCTCCTTCTCTGCTGACGAAGTCGACGTATCGCCGGAACAGATTGGCCATATAGAACTGGTATCCATGCATGCCTATACGCGGCTCGACACCTTGCTGGGCCCGTTTCCGTACCATGTGAAAGCCACCCTCACAGAGCGGGAAGTCGATGTGATCTATTTTGCCGCTGGCGGGAAAACAAATTGGGAAATCGGTCAGATTCTGGGCATTACCGAATACACTGTTCGGGATCACCTTAAGCGGGTGCAGACCAAACTTGCAACGAGCAATCGTGCCCATACCGTCGCCGTTGCCATCGCCCAAAGCCATATTTGGCGATAACCCCTCCAGATGTAGGATTTCATAAAAGGACAAATTGTCGATCTTTCTCCCGCGAGAGAAGGAGATAGACATATGGTCCACATCGTACATCCGGAAGATCGGTGGTTGTACACGACTTATCTTGAGCAGATGTACCGGCAAAGATACCGCGTTGCCGTTGAACACTATGGTTGGAAACTGCCCAACGCGGAAAATGGATATGACAAAGACCAGTTTGATACCGACCGGACGATTTATCTCTTAGCCATTGATGAAACCTCCAAAGCCCTCATCGGCAGCATGAGGCTCAATCCGACCCTTGAGCCGCATATGATGTCCGAGGTGTTTTCCGATTTGTGTACGTTTCAGGGCGTTCCACGTTCTGAAAATATTTGGGAGGGCTCTCGGCTGATCCTGGACAAGACGGCCTGTCCCAAAGAGCAATTCCACCATGCGCGCATTCGCCTGAGCGCAGCGATGAACGAGATTTGTCTGCAGATGAATATCTCGCACGTCACCTGGATGACCCACAAGCTTCTCTACACGATGGCCCTTAAACGGTGGCCGACAAAACCACTTGGCACGCCGACTTATTTTGAGGATGACGACGCCACCTATATTGCCGCGATATCGGAAATGACCGAAGGGGCTTTGCAAGGCCTGCGGGACTCCCTGCCAGAGGGTGACCGCGTGTCCGTAACGGTGGCACCTTTGGATCTCATTCGAAAGGTCGCATGATGAAAGGCCTATCGGCGGGCGACCGCGAACGGTTCCACGAAGATGGCGTCGTTTGCTTGCGAGGTGTCCTGTCCGAAGCGGAGATCTCCGGTCTACGCTCTGCGGTGGACGAACAGTTCGCGCAATTGGGAACCACGCCGTCGGGATATGATTTCGAGGCGATTTCGCGCCAGGTCTGGGCGCAGAAGCGGGGCGTTGGTGTTGGCGAGGCGGATCGATTTGATTTTGACTTCGTAAAGACCCGCATTCTGGATGACCCGGACGCGCGCCCACTGCTGGAAACATCTGAAAGCGGTGAGGGGCGCTTCTTTTATGATGTGGCTGGCTGGCGGCGATACCCGGCCATCTATGAAGCAGCCGCGCACTCCGCTTTGCCCGGGCTCATCGCATCGCTCTGGGACACGGCCTATCTGAACTTCTGGGAAGATACGACATTTATAAAATCGCCGGGAACGCGTCAGAAAACCGCCTACCATCAGGATCTGGCCTATTTCCAGATTGAAGGGACGATGTGTGCGGTTTGCTGGATACCGCTCGATCCGGCCAATTTGTCCAATGGGGTAACGAAATATGTTCGCGGCTCGCATAAGTGGCGGCGGACATTCGCACCAAATTTGGTGATTGCGCAGACATCGACGTCGCAAGCCACCGATGAAAAGCTTCCGGACATCGAAAGCGCCGAAGGCGATTATGACATTCTGTCCTTCGACGTCATGCCGGGGGACGTTATTCTCCACGATGTGCGGACGGTCCATGGTGCCGGTGGAAATGTATCTGATCGACCGCGCCGGGCCATCTCGTTTCGGTATTGTGGGGATGACATAAGATACTATGACCGGCCAGGGGCGATCCCCCAAATCGGTCTGCGTGAAAAACATCAAAACGGCGATCGTTTGTGCGGCCCGGACTATCCGATCGTTTGGACCGACCCCGCGCATGGCCAGCGGGAAGCGTCCTAGGCCGTCAGCGCCCCCAATTGTTCGGCCAGAAAATCATAGACCCGGCGCACCCGTGGGCTCGACCTCAATTCAGCATGGGCCGTTAGCCAAATCGGCAAGCGGCCGACGGGGTTGGCGATATCGATCCTGACAAGATCCGGATCTGCCTCGCCGACCCGGATCTGATTGAAGCCGATGCCATAGCCGGCGCGCACCATTTGCCAACACACCACCTGGTCATCTGACCGAAAGGCAAAGAAATCCTGGTCGACCTTCAGGCCAGCCTGCCTAAACCCCTCGATGATTTCGAGCTTCCGGTCGTAGCCGATCACTGTGTGTTTGAGGAGATCGTCTGCGCTTTTCGGCATGCCGCGACGGTCCAGATACGCTTTGCTTGCGAACATGCCGAGTTTTATCTCTCCAACCTTGCGGGTAATGACATCCGGTTGGGTTGGGCGATACATGCGCACGGCAATGTCCGCTTCTCGCTGCAGCAGGTTTTCGGTTTCGTCCGATGCGACCATCTCTATGTCGATTTCAGGTTCCGCGTGCTGCAGGCGTGTGAGCAGTGCTGGCATGGTGTAGGTCGCCATAATCTGGCTGGCCGTAATGCGGATGGTGCCCGAGAGACTGTCCGGGTTACCATCGATGGCAAGGCGCAAATGCGCAGCGGCTTCCGCCATGCCATGCACATGCTTAAGGAGCGCGGCCCCCATCACCGTGAGCGCAACCCCGTTTTTGTTGCGGGTGAACAGCCTGGACCCGGTTTGCTGCTCAAGACTGGAGATATGGCGGCTTAAAGTCGGTTGGCTTTTGCCAGTGGCGCGCGCAGCCGCCGATAGGGAGCCATGCGCTTCAACGTCGGCAAAAGACTGCAGGAGGCTCCAATCAAACATACCAGTCTTTCAGAAGGACAACATATCCATATATGAATATCAATATCAGAAATAATGCAATTTATACTATGAAATTGAATATTTAAGATCTCCTCGTCAAGGCAAAAGAGGAGCTTCCCCATGTCCAAAACCGTTATTGTGCTTGGTGCGAAAGGCCGGTTCGGCCGTGCTGCCAGCAAGGCTTTCTCCGAAGCAGGCTGGGAGGTGCTCGCCTTCGCGCGGAGCTGGAAAAAGGCCGGATATGCCCCGTATGGCAAACCGGTGGAGGGAGATGCCTTCGACGTTCGGACTTTGATCGCACACACGGCCGGATGTGATGTGATCGTCAACGCGCTCAATCCACCCTACCAGAACTGGGCAAGAGACCTGCCGAAACTGACCGCGGCGGTTATTGAGGCAGCCAAGATCAATGGTGGCACGGTTATGGTGCCGGGGAATGTCTACAATTACGGCGCTGAAATGCCTGCGGTTCTCAGCGAAGCCACGCCCCACCGGCCAACGAGCCGGAAGGGGAGGCTGCGTCAGGATATGGAAGAGGCCTATGCGGTTGCAGCGGATGATGGGGTGCAGACCATCATCCTGCGGGCGGGTGATTTTTTGGAACGGGAAACAACAGGCAATTGGTTCGATACCTATATGATCCCCAAAATCAC
>JBCBAO010000018.1:0-16932 GCA_038532405.1 Pseudomonadota bacterium
TCCCAATGCGGCGTGCCATTCTGCCAACAGGGATGCCCCCTCTCCAACAACATTCCAGACTGGCTTTTGCTCGCAGCAAACGGGCGCGTGGAAGAAGCCTATCGGGCATCATCGGCGACAAACAACATGCCCGAGATTTGCGGAAGAATCTGTCCACAGGACCGGCTCTGCGAAGGCACTTGCGTTATCGAACAGTCGGGCCATGGCACCGTAACGATCGGCGCAATGGAAAAGTACATTACAGACAAGGCGTGGGATGAGGGGTGGGTCGTACCCATAGAACCACCGCGCGAGCGGGCGCAGTCAGCGGGTCTTGTTGGGGCAGGCCCGGCCGGTCTTGCTGCCGCAGAAGGTTTAAGACGAAAGGGATACCAGGTTACCGTCTATGATCGCTATGACCGCGGCGGTGGATTGCTCATTTATGGAATTCCCGGTTTCAAACTCGAAAAACATGTCGTTGAGCGCCGGATTGGCCATTTGGAAGCCGGCGGGATCTCTTTCCGGTTTAATACCGAGATTGGCAAAGACATCAGCTTTGCAGATCTTCGCGCTGAACACGACACACTCCTGATCGCGACCGGGGTTTACAAGTCGCGGGATCTGAAAATCCCGGGTGTCGCCTCGACCGGGGTAGAAGAAGCCCTGGACTATCTGATCGCATCGAACCGGCAAGGCCTTGGCGAAAACGTACCCGCATTCGAGAACGGCACACTCTCGGCAAAGGACAAGCGCGTTGTTGTCATTGGCGGTGGCGATACGGCCATGGACTGTGTCCGCACCGCGATCCGTCAAGACGCAAAGTCCGTCACCTGCCTCTATCGGCGAGACCGCACCAATATGCCAGGAAGCGCACGCGAAGTGCAGAATGCCGAAGAGGAAGGTGCCATATTCGAATGGCTCGCGTCGCCAGAGGCAATATTGGCGACCAAGGCCGGAACGACAAAGGCGGTCCGCGCCTCCCGGATGAAGCTCGGGCCTCCAGACGCCTCGGGACGGCAATCTCCACTCAAAACGGGGGAGACTTTCGAGATCAAAGCCGACCTGGTTGTGCGCGCCCTCGGTTTCGACCCCGAAGACCTGCCCAGCCTTTGGGGCGAACCAAAGCTCACCGTAAATCGCTGGGGCGCTGTGCGGATCGATTTCAAAACAATGATGACTGGCCTGCCGGGCGTCTTTGCTGCTGGCGACATTGTGCGCGGCGGATCCCTTGTTGTGTGGGCCATCAAGGATGGCCGGGATGCATCGGAGGCGATGCACCAGCATATGAAAGCCATGGCGCAAACGGCACGAACCGCTGCGGAGTAATAAAAACAAAATGACAGACGCAAATACCCATTTCCTCGCGGCACGCGAGACGCTGATCAATGCCAATGCCTACGACCCGGCAGACGAGCGGGATGCCTGCGGTGTTGGCCTGGTTGCAGCCATCGACGGGAAGCCGCGCCGAGATATTGTAGAGATGGGCATAAGAGCCCTCAAAAATATCTGGCACCGGGGAGCGGTGGATGCCGACGGCAAGACCGGGGATGGGGCCGGTATTCGGATAGATGTGCCGCAAGGCTTCTTCCGAGACCAGGTCACACGGACCGGCCATACACCGGACGATGCGCCGATTTGTGTCGGCCAGATCTTCCTGCCACGGACAGACCTCGCGGCCCAGGAAGCCGCACGGACCATTGTCGAGCGCGAAATCCTGAGCCTTGGCTTTTATATATATGGCTGGCGGCAGCCGCCCGTCGATGTGACCGTGATCGGCCAGAAAGCTGCGGACACAAGGCCCGAGATCGAACAGGTCATGT
Source organism: Pseudomonadota bacterium (assembly GCA_038532405.1). GTDB lineage: Bacteria > Pseudomonadota > Alphaproteobacteria > Caulobacterales > Hyphomonadaceae > CALLCD01. The sequence continues at coordinate 1,800 of JBCBAO010000018.1, forward strand.
TTCGCGATGGTCAAAACCGCAATGCTGACGACATGGAACGCGCGCTCTATATTTGCCGTCGTCGCATTGAGCGGCGTGCGCGAGAAGCCGGAATCCCCGCTTTTTATGTCTGCTCCCTCAGCCAGAGATCACTGATTTATAAAGGCATGTTCCTCGCCGAGGATATCGATCTCTTCTACCTTGACCTGCAGGATGAGCGCTTCATCTCAACGGTTGCAATTTATCACCAGCGTTACTCCACCAACACATTTCCCCAATGGTCCCTCGCCCAGCCCTTTCGGATGCTGGCCCATAATGGAGAGATCAATACCCTCAAAGGCAATCTCAACTGGCTCAAAAGCCACGAGATTAAAATGGTCTCGGAGAGCTTTGGTGACTACCAGGACGATGTGAAGCCCGTGGTGCCGAGCGACGGCTCAGATAGCGCCGCCTTGGACAATGTTTTTGAAATGCTCTGCAAAGCCGGGCGCTCCGCGCCGATGGCAAAGGCCCTGTTAATACCGGAAGCCTGGTCAAAACGAGCCTCGATCATGCCGGATGAGCATGCGGCCCTCTATGCTTACTGCAATTCGGTTATGGAGCCCTGGGATGGGCCAGCAGCGATTGCGGCATATGACGGCCGCTGGGCCATTGCGGGGCTTGATCGAAATGGTCTGCGACCTTTGCGATACGCTTTAACATCCGACAACATTCTGGCTGTGGGGTCGGAAACGGGCATGTGCCCGCTTGATAGCGAAACGATTATTCGGAAGGGGCGTGTGGCCGCAGGCGGAATGATCGCTGCAGACCTTGAGACGGGCGAGTTTTATCAGCATGCCGATATTGTCGACCTGCTTGCCAGCGAAAACCCGTATCAGGATTGGCTGAAAAACGTTGTTGAACTCGAACCACAAATCGGGCCCGGGCCCGAACCGCGGGAATTTGCAGACCGCCGTGATCTGATACAGCGGCAAACCGCTGCCGGCGTCACGATGGAGGATCTTGAGCTTATCCTCGCACCAATGGCAGAAATTGCCAAAGAATCCATAGGGTCAATGGGCGATGATACGCCTCCGGCGGTGCTGTCCGACCACTATAGGCCCCTCTCCCACTTCTTTCGGCAAAATTTCAGCCAGGTGACAAACCCGCCGATCGATCCGCTGCGCGAAGACCGTGTGATGAGCCTGAAGACCCGGTTCAAGAACCTTGGCAACATACTCGCCCAGGAAGAAGCGCAAACGAATGTCTTTGTGCTGGAGAGCCCCGTTCTAACGAATGGAATGTATGCCCGCCTCCAGGACGTTCTCGGCCAGGGGCTCACCAAAATCGACTGCACGTTCCCGATCTCGGATATACGAAACGATGGCGCGGCACTGCGGAATGCCATCGAACGCATTCGCGGTGAGGCCGAGGATGCCGTTCGAACGGGCCGCGAACATATTGTTCTGACCGACGAACACCAAACCCCAGACAAAGTTGCCATTCCCATGATCTTGGCGGCGGGTGCCGTCCACTCTCACCTGGTAAACGAGGGGCTACGCAGCTTCTGCTCGATCACGGTGCGCTCAGGTGAATGTATGGACACGCACTACTTCGCCGTGCTGGTGGGTGTCGGGGCCACATGTGTGAACGCTTATCTTGCGCAAGACGCCCTGGCAGACCGCCATGAACGCGGCTTGTTCGGCGATCTTCCGCTCGGGAAAGTCGTGCAAAATTATAAGACGGCAATTGAAGCTGGCCTTCTGAAAATCCTCTCAAAGATGGGGATCTCCGTGATCTCGTCCTATCGCGGTGGATATAATTTCGAGGCACTTGGCCTCTCACGCGCATTGGTTGCGGACTATTTTCCGGGCATGACCAGCCGCATCTCGGGCATTGGACTTGCCGGATTAGAGGAGAATGCGGTCCAGCGCCATGAGAAAGCTTTTGACGAACAAGTCGTGGCTTTGCCCGTGGGCGGGTTCTACCGGCTGCGCGCCAGTGGCGAGCCCCATGCCCTAGATGGTCCCCTGATCCATACATTGCAGGCGGCCTGTGACCGCGGCGACTATTCAATCTATCGCAAATATGCAGACGGCTTGAAGGCACAGCCACCGGTGCAATTGAGAGACCTGATGGACTTTAAGCCCGCCGGACATAAGCAGCCGCTGGAGGGTGTGCAATCCATCAATGAGATCCGCAAACGCTTTGTCACACCGGGCATGTCTCTGGGGGCTCTTTCGCCCGAGGCCCATGGAACCCTGAACGTCGCCATGAATCGGATCGGTGCCAAATCGGTGTCAGGCGAGGGCGGCGAGGTCCGCGAACGCTACACGCCTCTCCCGAATGGCGACAATATGAATTCAGCCGTTAAGCAGGTGGCTTCTGGCCGCTTTGGCGTTACGGCGGAATATCTCAACCAGTGCCGCGAAATAGAAATCAAGATGGCCCAGGGCGCAAAGCCTGGTGAAGGCGGTCAGCTGCCAGGCTTTAAGGTAACGGAATTTATTGCCAAGAACCGGCATGCGACACCGGGCGTTACGCTCATCTCGCCGCCGCCGCACCACGACATCTATTCGATCGAAGACCTGGCCCAACTCATCTATGATCTGAAACAGATCAATCCGGATGCTCGGGTCTGCGTAAAACTGGTTGCCCGCTCCGGCGTTGGCACCATCGCTGCTGGTGTGGCCAAGGCAAAAGCCGATGTGATCCTGATCGCAGGCAATGTCGGTGGGACGGGCGCATCCCCGCAAACCAGCATCAAACATGCAGGGCTCCCCTGGGAGCTTGGCCTTGCCGAGGCCCATCAGGTGCTCTCCATGAATAATTTGCGAGACCACGTCACTTTGCGCACCGATGGCGGCCTGCGGACAGGGCGGGACATTGTCATGGCGGCGATGCTCGGTGCCGAGGAATTCGGTATTGGGACCGCAAGCCTTATCGCCATGGGCTGCATTATGGTTCGCCAATGTCATTCTAACACTTGCCCGGTTGGCGTCTGCACACAGGATCCGGACCTGCGCGAAAAATTCACCGGCAATCCGGACAAAGTCGTCAATCTGATGAGCTTCATCGCTGAAGATGTCCGCGAAACACTGGCGGAACTCGGCCTCACAAGCCTCGACGAGGCGATCGGTCGGTCTGATCTCCTGGCCCAGGTTTCGCGCGGGGCAACCCACTTGGACGATTTGGATCTTAACCCCCTGCTCGTGCAGGTCAGCGAGGCGAGCCATGTCATTTATCAGCCAACCCGGCGCAATGAGGTACCCGACACCCTGGATGCGCAGATCCTGCGTGATGCCGAGCCCTTCTTTACGCGGGGCGAGAAGATGCAGCTGTCCTATGGGGTTCGAAATGTACAACGGGCGATTGGAACACGCGCGTCCAGTGTAATTGTCAGGAAATTTGGCGAAAAGGTCCTGCCGGAGGGGCGGCTACATGTCCGCCTCCAGGGATCTGCCGGTCAATCCCTCGGGGCCTTCGCCGTTCAAGGCCTGACCTTGGACGTTACGGGCGACGCCAACGACTATGTCGGCAAAGGATTGTCAGGGGCGACAATCATCGCCCGGCCCCAGGCCTCTCATCTCTTTGACGCGACCGATAATGCAATCATTGGAAACACATGCCTTTACGGCGCAACATCTGGGCATCTTTATGCGGCCGGCACCGCGGGTGTGCGCTTCGCTGTGCGCAATTCAGGCGCAGAGGCCGTCATTGAGGGATGTGGTGCCAATGGGTGCGAATATATGACAGGTGGAGGCGTCGCGATCCTTGGCCCGGTCGGAGACAATTTCGGAGCGGGAATGACCGGCGGGATTGCTTATATCTGGGATCCGGACTCCAAGTTTGAATCGGTTGCCAATCCGGATGCCATCAAATGGTACACGCTGAGTGCCCTTGACCAACGCCATATTGATCGCTTCCGATCCATGTTGGAACAGCATCTTGAGCGCACGGGCAGTTCGCGCGCCGCCGACCTATTGGACGATTTCGAGCAGACCATAGACACCACGCTCATGGTTGTTCCGGACGAGGTGGCCGAGACGGTCCTCGGTAACGACACCCCCTCCATCGCGGCCGAATAGACTGGCACCCAAGTTTGCAAACGCACCAACTGCGCAACAAAAAACCCCCACCTTTTCAGGTGGGGGTTTTCTTTGACTATAGGAATGTTCAGACCGCTAGTCGCTCGACATGAACGAGAGAATGATCTGGAACATATTGTAGAACAGGATGAAAAAGTTCAGCGCGCCCCAATTTGTCATAACGGCCATGGATCTCTGGTCGCCTGCAAACTGGTAATAGCCTTCCTTCAACTCCTGCGTTTCCCAGGCGATGAGGCCAGCTGAGAGCAATAGAACTGCCCCCATAATGATGTTTTCCAGCATGGACGAGGCCGGGAAGAACAGGCTGATCACGCTGATGCCGATCACACCCCAGAGCGCCATGACCATAAACACGCCCATGGGCCGCAGATTGGTTTTCGTGGTGTATCCAAACAGCGATAAGGCACCAAAGGCGGAGGCGGTGACAAAAAATGCTTTCGCGATGGTCAGCATTTCAGGCGACATTATGCGCCCACCACGGCTACTTAACGTAACGCCATTGGTTGCAGCAAAAACCCAGACACCAAGTCCAAGCCCCATAAGGGTCACGACGGACCAATAAAGAACCGCCGAACCAAGCGGCGACGGGCGACGCATGGCGAATGCGGAGAACAGGATCAAGCCAATCGGCCCGAATTGGACCACAAACCGAAGCGGTGTTCCAAAAACCAGCTGAGTCAAAGGCTCATAAGTACCAGCGGCAAAGGCCAGCCCGCCAGCCAGCGCAATTCCGATTGCTAACTTGCTATAAACGCCGAGCATGAAGGCTCTCAGCCCGGCATCGGTCGACGTGTCCATTGCGCGGCCTGGCGCAGTGGCACCATACTGTCGGTTGAAATCGTTCATTTTCAGACTTTTCCTCTTAGTCATCACACCCGTTTCGAGCGGGTCCTTCCATAATATCGGTGCTTCTGCGCAAAATCGCAAGAAAAACCGACTTGGCCGAAAACCTTTAGGCGTTAAAACCGGTTAATTTTTCGATAGGAGAAACCGCTCAAATGGCAATTGAAAACCGCCCCCTTGGAACCACGGATCTCTCCGTTACCTCTTGCTGCCTTGGCACTATGACATGGGGCACCCAGAACACCGAAGCTGAAGGCCATGCCCAGATGGATTATGCATTGGAGCGGGGTGTCTCATTTTGGGACACTGCCGAAATGTATTCCATTCCCCCTGCCCCAGAAACCCAAGGCAATACAGAGCGCATTATCGGAAGCTGGTTCGCAAAAACGGGCAGACGGCAAGACGTTATTCTCGCCACAAAGATTGCAGGTCTATCGAAAATGCTCTGGACCCGCGACGGAGACGTTGAATGGACCCGCCACACCAAGGATCAAATCGATGAGGCGATTACGAAGAGCCTGAAACGCCTTCAAACGGACTATATCGACCTCTACCAGATGCATTGGCCGGACCGCCCCGTCGGTCTTTTTGGCACCAAAATGGACCAAAAAGCCTATGGCCATGCCTACGAACCCTTCGAAGATATTCTCGATCACCTGAACGCACACGTAAAAGCCGGACGAATCCGCCATATCGGCGTCTCCAACGAAACACCCTTCGGTGTCATGCGGTTTCTTGCCGAGAGCCAAGCAAGGGGCCTTCCGCGGGTTCAATCCATCCAGAATGTCTACAATTTGGTATCCCGAAAATTTGAGGAAGGCCTGGATGAAATCGCTATTCGCGAACAGGTCGGCCTACTCGCCTACTCACCTTTGGCGCAGGGCTATCTCACGGGCAAATATCGAAACGGGGCACTACCGAAGGGCTCGCGCAAACAGCTCTTCGATCGCCTGCAGCGTTATGAGGGCGCAGGCGCGGATGCGGCGATCAATGCCTGCCTGGACTATGCCGATGAGGCCGGCATAAATCCGGCCCACCTCGCCATTAAATTTTGCGACACCCGCCCGTTCACCACGTCTACCATTATTGGAGCCACCAGCCTGGACCAGTTGAAGATCTGCATCGATGCCTTCGATCTGGAGTGGACCCCGGAAATTGAAGCAAAAATCGATGATTTGAACGCCGAGCACCGATCCCCTTGCGCTTGAACTTATAAATAATTGACACAAAGAAAGACGACTATAATCTCGCCTTTATTAGCGCTTGTTTAGAGAATTGGGGGGCGCTGCAAGTCAAGGCAAGGAGAGTATATTTAATGGCGGACGCTTCGAAATATGCTGATAATGTGAAGAAATACGCAGCTGGGTATAATCAAGCTGCTGCGGAAAAAATTGTCGGTCACCTCGGCATCGCCCTGCGCAACCGGGACAGCTCACTGGTTTCCTGTTCAGATGAAACCGAGCTCCAGCGTGTGCGGGAAAAATGGTGCCGCGGGAAGCTTGGGCTCGCGCAGTCCAATCCAGATCTTGACGCTGCGATTGCTGCGATCTGCGAAAAAATGAAAGCTGAGGGCGGCAATAAATCACGGGTGACATTTTACTATCTGCTGGCAGAGCATTTTGGAAAGCTGGAGATGCTGGCGAAATAGTCGAGGGCGCACCAGTTTAGCCCTGGCGCGCAAGTGCTGGACGCGCCGGGCTTTTCATGCTGGCAGATCGCTGCCAAAACCCTGTTATGTTGCGTCTATTTGCTGCCCTGCCGATCCGGCGTGATATTGCCGATAGTCTTACACCGCTTCAACGACACCTCGATGGAGCAAGCTGGCGACCCCTGGAAAACTTCCATATCACCCTGCGGTTTTTTGGAGAGGTGGATCACAATCTGGCCCGCGAGCTGGACGCTGCACTGGGCGAAATTCGTTCGCCGCAAATGAAGTTAAGGCTTTCGGGCGCCGGCTGGTTTGGCAAGCGCGAACCGAGGGCCGTTTGGGCGGGCGTTGCCTATGATGAAAGTCTGGCGGCCCTCGCTGGCGAGTGCGAGCGTGCTGCACGCCGCCTTGGCCTCCCGATCGATAAGCGCCGCTTTATACCCCACATCACGCTTGCTTATTGCCATGGAACATCGCCCGCTGCCGCAGCCGCTTTTGCAGACCGGCATGCGACATTCGAAAGCCGCGAGTTCTGGGTGGACCGGTTTCACCTTTATTCGAGCCATTTCGGACGCGGGCCGTCCTACTACTTGAAAGAGTGCGATTATCCGCTTGGCCTTTAGGCACCAAGAGCCCCGTAATGCACACAAAGGTGAGAAGCTCAGCGCTTGCCGCAGTGGATCAAGGGTGATTGGGTCGGTTATATGAATTCTGTGGACTGTTTTGATGAATAGACGCCCCTTGCAACTGCGCTCGCTGATTGTCGCTTGTTTTATAGTGATTGTTTCAGGGTGCACCTCGACGCCTGATGGTCCTCGGCTTGACCTTATTTATGACAAGGCAACCAAATATCATGCACCCGATCGCAATCCGATTATCGTCATCCCGGGCGTGCTTGGCAGCCGGCTTGTCGATGAGGAATCCGGGCGCGTGGTTTGGGGAGCCTTTGACAGATTTTCGGTAAATCCGAAACGCGCCGATGATGCGCGTCTTTTGTCTCTGCCAATCTCCGGGGAAGCAAACTTTACGGAGCTGCGCGATACGGTTCGCCCCGATGGCGTGCTCGATATGGTGAACATTCGCCTGCTTGGAATCCCCGTCGACATTCGAGCCTATGTGGGCATTCTGGCGACCCTCGGGGTTGGCGGATATCGCGACGAATCCCTTGGACTAAACGGCCTCGACTATGGTGACGATCACTTTACGTGCTTCCAGTTCGACTATGATTGGCGCCGGGACAATGTTGAAAATGCGGCCCGCCTCGACGCGTTTATCCAGGAAAAGCGCGCCTATATACAGGCCGAGTATAAAAAGCGCTACGGGCTCGAAAACGCCGAGGTCAAATTCGACATTGTTGCCCATTCCATGGGTGGCCTAATCACACGCTATTACATGCGTTACGGTGCCACCCCCCTGCCCGCAAACGGGTCTTTGCCACCCCTTACCTGGGAGGGAGCCGAAAACCTTGAACGCGTTATCCTCGTGGGCACCCCGAATGCGGGCGCGGGGGAAGCATTCGAGCAATTGATGCGGGGATATGATCCGGGACGGCCGGTTCTGCCACACTATCCAGCACCGATCCTTGGAACATTCCCATCGGTATATGAATTGCTCCCGCGGACCCGGCACGGACTGATCCAGTTTGAAGACGGTACCCCCGTCGATATCTTTAATGGTGAGATTTGGACTGAGAACAATTGGGGCCTTGCCGCAGATACAGAGGAAGTGACAGACTTTCTGCGCATTGCCCTACCCGAAGCACCGGATGACACGAGCCGGCGCCGGCATGCAGAAGCCTTTCAAACAGCAGCCCTCAAGCAAGCACAGACGTTCCAGGCCGCCCTGGACATCCCCTCAGCGCCCCCCAAGGGAACGAATATTTACCTCGTCGCCGGCGACTCAGAGGAGACACCATTTACCATTGAAGTCTCTCGCGAAACCGGAGCGGTCCGGTTTAAAGACTTCACACAAGGCGATGGCCGCGTGCCCCGATCCTCAGCACTCATGGATGAGCGGGTCGGCAGCACATGGAAGCCCGAACTTGTTTCACCCGTCACATGGTCATCGGTGACCTTTCTGCCATCGAGCCACATTGGGCTGACCTCTGATCCAGTGTTTACGAACAATGTACTCTATATGCTACTTGAGGACCCACGCTGAGCGGTCGGCTACAAGCCTTAGATGAGAGAATTTGCTTGCGTGAAATAGCGGATGTCGTGTCATCTCGCGCTGAGGGGGAAGACGAAAATCCATGGATATAATATCGACGCGCTTTTCCCGCCTTGCAGCCTTGGTTGGGCTAATCTTCATCGCCTATATGGCAAAGTCTGTCCTGGTAGGCCCTCCGAGGGTTGATACAGACCACGTCTTCCAAACAGACCGTGCCCTTGCACGTCTGGAACGCATACTCGGGGACGAGCGCCCCCACCCCGTGGACAGCGATGCGAATGACGCCGTTCGCGAGAGACTGCTGCAAGAGATCGAACAATTGGGCTTTGATCCTTTTGTTCGAGACCAATTCCAATGTTCGACGCGGTGGGGCCAGCGTGCCAGCTGTGCGCGTGTCCAGAATGTCGGCTTTTGGGTGACACCGCCTGGTCCAAACGCCGTGCTCGTCATGTCGCATTATGACAGTGTGCCTGCGGGGCCTGGTGCCTCAGATGATGGTGCTGGCATCGCTGCAAGCCTCGAAATTGCATCGATCCTGAAGGATACTCCCCAAACCCGCCCCCTGCTTGTGCTTATCACCGATGGCGAGGAAACGGGCCTTTTCGGAGCCAGGGCCTTTGTCGAGAAGGATCCGCTCGCCTCTCAAATCGGTGCAGTGGTGAACATGGAAGCGCGGGGCGTGCGCGGCCCGACAACCCTGATACAGACAAGCCGCCCCAATGGACGCGACCTTGCCGCCCTGTCCCACGCCGACCACTTGCCGAATGCAAGCTCACTTAACGCAGATATCTATGAACTCCTACCGAACGACACAGACCTGACGGAGTTCTTACACCTCGATATCGATGCCGCGAACTATGCCTATAGCCAAGGCGTCGGCTATTATCATACCCCGGCGGATAACCTCGCAAATCTCGATCCGCGTGCCCTGTTCCACCTCGGGATAAATGGGCTTGCCGCCACCACGACCTTCCTTGGACAGTCTGGCGATGAAGCCGAAGAATCCCTGCTTTACGTCGACATATTGGGTCGCTTTGTCCTTTTGATGCCCATCTGGTTTGGAGGGGGCTGCGTCATCTTCGGCGGCTTGATTGCGGGGATACTGCTGTTCCGGGCGCGCAAAAAGGGGGCACTTTGGCGGTCCATGGCTTGGCCGCCCGCTGCCCTGATCCTTGGAACGGGCCTGGCCGTGGGTGCTACTTTTTTCGTGGGGTGGATCCGGCCGGAAGCCAATTTTGGCGGCGCATACCCCATCGCCCTGCGCGGGGCCCACATCGCGTCGGCTTTGCTTGGTGCCCTTTTTGCCCATCTCCTCCTGAAAACGGGTGTCTCATCCAAGCAAGCCTTAAGTGCCGCTTGGCTTTGGACGGCAATCCTCGCAGGCGCAGGGCTTGCTTTTGTTCCGGGCTCGACAATTCTCTTCGCCCCGGCCCTTGCCGTATTTGGGGTCGCAGGGCTCTTGATCATCTATGGCCATGATCGCATCGGACACTGGGTTGCAGCCACGGCCACCCTGGCATTCGCAATTATTGCCCTGCCGCTCGGAGCGCTTGGCGAGAATGGCCTTCTGATAGAGGGTGCAGCGCCCTTTGCTATCGTTGGCCTGTTCCTCTTCCTGTTCGGTGCCCCACTGCTTCATGACCTGGATAGGGACGAGATATCTCCATCGACACCAGGTCTTTTCGTAATCGTATCGACGATCTGTGTCGCCTCTCTCGCCGCAAGCCTGTTTGTGCCCGCTTATTCCGAGGCGGCCCCACGCCGGCTCTCGATCCAACATGTGGAAGGATACGGATTGGAAACACCGGTTTGGAGTTTGCCAGGATCAGAAAAGCCGCCGGGTGAGATGGCCGGTATTGCCGATTTCCAGATTGGCACATTGCCGGCCTCCAGCAGCCCGCGCTACCTCGCTGAGGCCCCGCCAAGTCTGCTCTCTCCGATAGGCGTTACACAAGTCTCGGACGCAACGATCGGTGACACCCGGACCATCCGCCTGAAAATCGAAGGGCCCGACAGCGACTGGATTTCCATTCCGTTCGAGCGGGAAGCTGGCATCTACTCGCTTGTGATAAACGGCGAAACCGCAACTGCCAGCGATAACGCACCATTGTCCGCCGCTCTCTGCTGGGGCCGGTCCTGCCGGTCCCTAACACTCGAGCTGCAAATGCCCGCGAGCACCCACCTGTCAGGGCTAAATATTATCAGCTCCACATATGGATTAGGGCCGGGCGGTGACCAACTTATAGGCGCGAGGCCAGCCTGGGCGATAGCGAGCCAATGGGGGGACCGGCGTGTTCAGCGCGCGCGTATCATATTGGACGGCCCACCGCGGGAAGATGCGCCCGGCGGCGAATAAGGCTTAGAACCGTCCGATCACATTCAAGAACCAGCCGATGTCACGCTCGCGGTTGAGCGCGAGGAAGTCATCGTCAACACCGCCCCAGGTGAGACCGCCGCCAAGCTTGGCGTGGTCACCGACATTGCGGTATAGCCCCATCAGGCCACCCCAGCGAGACGTGACACCATTGCCAATCTCCAGATAGCGCCCCTCCAGAAGGCCATCCCACTTATTGACGATGTTACAGTCCAGCCGGCCAACGGCGAGCCAGGCCTGGCTTTCGAAGAAATCCGTCGAGTCCCGACCTTCGGTCACTTCACCCTGGCGGAAACCGTATTTGGCTCCGACAGAACAACGCTGGGTCACGTCATAGTTGCCATCAATCGACAGAATGACCGAACGCTGCCGGAAGTCGAGAATATCGCCATTCAGTCTTTGACCAGCCGGCGAAAGGTCTTCCAGGAAGACCGCTTTTGCCAGAAGGTTGAAGCGGTCATTTGTTATGGGGCGGAAGGCCGCCGCAATTGAGGCTTCGGTAAATTCCGCAGCCTGGAAGCTGATCGCACCGGCATTTGCGGACCCATCCGCATCGGCATGGTTTACCTTGCCCTGGAGGCGAAGCGCTTCACTCACTTGGGCCTGGGCATCCACCCGGATCAGAAATGCATCAAGCTCCTCACCGGTTTCCTGGTTGTCGTCAAAGCGGAACTCAGCTGTTGCACCTACGGTCACAGGGCCCGTCCGGTATCCACCGGAGACACTCACCGCCTGGCGGTCAAACGGACCGACCTCGCCAAACTCGCCACTGATGCCAAACGTCCATGCTTCAGCGGGCGAATAGTCAACCCCATAGGCATGGGTCGTTCCTGCAAGCCCGGCCTCGGTTGTACCAAAGCGGCGACGCTCTTCCCCAAACACGCTCAACCCATCGGTCAGGCGTTGGCGCGCGCCAAGGGTGAGCCCGCCCTCTCCTCCACCAAGGCCACCGGCACGCTGTCCAACATTGGACCGGGTCGGAAGGTCATAGGTGAGATAGGTCTCTGAGAATTCATCACGGGCATAGCGCAGGGAAACTTGAGATCCGATACCGGCGGCCCCGCTCGACACTTCGGCGATCCCTGTCAGCTTCTCATTCAGGCGAATTTCGCCGCCAACACCGACACGGTCGGTAAGATCGTCATTCCCGCTCCCGCCAATACCAGTCTGGGCAAAGATGTAGGCAAGGTTGCTCTCATCGGCTGTGTATTGCAGGCGGATGCCAGCAGCGAGGCTATCATCGATGAGCGTATCATCCTGATAGGATAGCCCGGTCTGCAAACTAATAGCCTCGGTCACGCTTGTATTCACCGCGACCTCAACCACACTCCGCTCGCCGCCGAAGCCACCTTCAACAACATCACCGCGGGCATTGACCTCGACCCGGTCGGTAACCGGGGCGCTGAAGGCTGCGCCATATTGGGTGGTGTCGTCCCCGGCCTGTTCGCCGAAGCCTGCAAATCCGGCCTCCCGACTGCGGAAGTAGGCGCTGACACGGCCTTCCCCAAGTCCAAGGTCAGACAAGCTTGCTGCACCCTCGAGGAGGAACGCCAATGGATTTTCGGTCCCGCCTGGTATGGCTTCCTGGGCAAAGGTGAACCCGCCATCCAGCGAGCGGAAGGTCGCGAGCCCAGCTCCATCCGTCAGCGCAAATTCCGCGCGCAGATAGGTATCGCCGGTTGCCTGCAAGGTGAGGTCCGCACCGAAGATATCGGTCTCGGCACCATCCTGAATATCGCGGGCATAGGTTGTTCCAACTTTGACATGGTCACCCAGCCAGCGCGTGCCACGGCCACCAAACGCCACCTGGTCAAAGTCTCCAAGCCCGCCGGTGAACTCGTATTCCACCACGAGGAAGACCTCATTGCCCGACAAAGTGCCATCGGCAAACAAGCGGCCATCATCAGAGGTCGAGTTGAGCGGCTGGTTCAGGATCAGGCGACCCTGGATATAGTCGATGTCATAATCCTCGCCATAGATAAGCGGCCGGCTCTCCAGGACGATGCCCGAAATCACATCCCGGGTTTCTACACGGACGATATCCGATCCGATGGAGATATCCGCATTGCGAAGGAAGTAGACCGATCCCCCAGTGCCGCGCAGTTCGTCGCGGGCCGATTGGGTGCCGGGATCAGACAGGAAAGCGTCCACCGTCGTCCGCGCATCGCCAAGGGCCGTCGGATTGCCATTCTCATCCCAGTGGAGCTTGGCACCATAGAGGGTCCGTTCAACGCGGGCGAACTCCGTATCATTGAAGTTTGTCCGATAATTACCCCAGAGCGCATAATCATCGTCCCGTTCTACGCGGAAATAGAACCGGCCAGAGGTTGGCGCATCTTCTTCAATCGTGGAGTCGTCGCCATAGATCGGATAGAATTTATCAGGGTCCAGACGACGCAGGAGCGAGCGACTGTCGCGGTCATCCAACTGGTCGAACAAATCATCGAATCCTGCCTCGCCAGTATCTGCGGTGGCTGTTACCCGAATGCGCGGGCTCAAACGGCCACGAAGATAGAACGCCGCACGCCCCTCGGCGGTGACAACACCATCATCGGTCTGGCGTTGGCCAACCGTCGCTTCAACAAGGCCGACGCCATAGATATCGCGGGTCTTCACATTCACATCGCGGATGACGCGCTGGCCAGCGGCGGTAACGTCAACGACTTGCTCTCCATCTGGCAGGATTGCCTCGGCAACGAACCGCCCATCGGGGTCCACGCGAACGACTTGGCCAAATACCTCTACAGCCTCGCCCGTAATATTGCGGCCATAGACCCGAACTGTCGCTCCGTTTACCGGAATATTGCTGAAATTGATGGCATCTGCACCGAAGGCGTCAAAGGCGCGGTCCCCGGCCTCCTCTTCGCTCGGCAGAGCTTCTATCTCAACCATACGCACCGGGCGCGGCCGCGTTTCATCGAACCGGCCCTTGGCATCATAGACCCGGAGCACAGCGGCAAGGTCGCCCTCGACAGGGAAGTCTATCGGGAGGGCAGCGGCACCGAATTCATCAAGCGGCAAGGCGATGATCGGATCGGATCTTGGGCTATCGCCCTCCGGGAACACGCGGAGCTCGGCCCGGTCAACCCAATGGCCATAATTCCAGAACCCGGTGGCATAGAGCACGCGAATGCCCTGTTCATCGACCACAAGTTCCGTCGACAGGGACAATTGCTTCTCCACATAAAGTGCATCAACGGTCGTCTCAATCGTTGGCGCGTCGGCAAACGTGACAGGCGCGATGTCTGGTTCGGACAGGGAGGTGGTGCGTTCCAGAGCCTCACCCTCTAGACGGTCAGCAATTTCTGCATTCTCACCAAATGCCGGCAATCTCGCATCGAGATTGGATCCGCCGACAACGGGCCCAGCATAGACCGGGGCAGCCGCGTCATAGCTGACCTCCAAGGTAACATTGCGCCGGCGTCCATCCAGCTGCGCACGCGCAGCACTTAAGCGGGCCCTTGCGTCGGCGATCGACTCATCCCCAGCCGCACGGTAGACAAGCAACAAATCGCTGTCCCGATCCTGGCCGTTGATCTCGGCACCGATATCTCGCTGCAAAGCGCCTTCCTCGTCAAAGTCTGCTGCGGAAAGATCCAGACGGTAAGCGGCGGTCTCCACTGCGCCGAAATTGATCTTCAGGAATTTACCGCGCGTCGCACGCACAACCCTAGGGTTTTCGGTGGTCAGCGCATAGCCGAGCGGCAGGGACCGAGGGTCGGTCTTCAGAATAAAATTGGACCCGCGCTCATTGTCCGGAATAATCGCACACGGAATATGGTAGCGGCCATACTGATCCGTGGTGATGATATCCCCTTGGACCGTATTGATCCGGGCAGCCGGAATTCCAGGCTCCCCATCGTCCGGATACCCATTTCCATTCACGTCATGGAACACACGCCCAAGCACAGGCGTACAGTCAAATGTCGGCTCTGGGATGAACTCAATCGTCGCAGAAGCGCTTTCGGACACCGCACCCGTCAGCACATCCTGCACGATGGCAGAGTTTGGTCCGCTGACCAACTCTGCCAT
>JBCBAO010000019.1:0-16819 GCA_038532405.1 Pseudomonadota bacterium
ACCGAGCGCCTAAATGAGTTGCAGGCAAGCTAGCTGGGCGAACGCGTTGCAGGCGGCTTTTAATTCAAACGCGAGCCGCCAAATCTAATAAGATAAGCCCCCTGCCAAACCGGCGGGGGGCTTTTATTTTGGCCAATACTGAATCGCTGCCTTATGTGTTGTCGGTCAATCCAACCGTTTGAAGGGCGAAGGCATATTCGAGGCCAGTTTCCTTTAACCCCTCAAACCGGCCCGTCGCGCCCCCATGGCCTGCATCCATGTTGATGCGCAGATAATACGGCCCGCCATCCGGGGCGTCATGGCGCAATTTTGCCGCCCATTTGGCCGGCTCCCAATAGGTTACCCGGGGATCGGACAGGCCGCCCGTAATCAACATCGCCGGATACGCCCTGTTCTCAACATTGTCATAGGGAGAATAGGCAAGGATCTGATCATAGGCTGCATCATCCACGATCGGGTTTCCCCATTCCGGCCATTCTGGGGGGGTTAGGGGCAGGCTGTCATCGGACATGGTGTTCAGCACATCCACGAAGGGAACGGCCGCGATCAGTCCCGCAAAAAGGTCCGGCCGCATATTGGCGACGGCCCCAATCAGCAGTCCCCCTGCAGACCCGCCCATCCCGACGATTTTCCCGGGCGAGGTGTATCCTTCAGCGATCAGGTGCTCAGCCGCTGCGATGAAGTCGCCGAATGTGTTGGTTTTCTGCTCCAGTTTGCCGTCCAGATACCATTGATATCCCTTCGCCGTGCTGCCGCGCACATGGGCGATCGCATAAACAAAACCGCGATCGACCAGGGACAATCTGCTCGTGGAGAAGCCTGCCGGGATCGTAATGCCATAGGATCCATATCCATAAAGCAGCAGCGGTGCGGTGCCGTCATATGCAATGCCAGCCTTATGCAAAACGGTGACGGGTATCTCTGCACCATCCCTGGCCTTTGCCATCAATCGCTTGACGGCATAATCGCCGGGGGTGTGGCCGGAGGGCACGTCCCTTGTTTTCCGCAGCACCCGCTCGCGTGTTCCGACATCATAGTCAAAGACCTGATCGGGGGTGGAGGGGGACGCATAGGAAAACCGAAGTGTGCGTGTTGCAAACTCGTACCCGTCCGACAGGCCGAGGGAATAGGCCTCTTCATCGAAGGCGATACTGTGTTCCTGGCCATCCTCTCGGGCCCGAACAATAATGCGGGGCAGGCCGTCTTTGCGCTCCAGGCGGACCAAGTGATCTTCTAGTGACAGAACGTCGACGATAAGCGTTCCGGGCTGGTGCGGCGTGATTTCAGTCCACATGTCAGGGGAGGTATCGTCCAGTGCGGCGCGCATGATCTTGAAATCAACGGCTCCGTCGCGGTTGGTCGCGATAAAGAACGCGCCGTCATGGTGGCTGACATCATATTCATGTCCGCGCTCACGCGGTGCGATCAGTTTCGGTGGTGCACCAAGCTCACGGGACTTTATCCAGCGCCACTCCGATGTGGTGTGATCATTGGATGAGATAAAGATGATGTCTCCCGATTGGCTCTCGGATACGGAGACGAAAAAGCCCTCATCGGGTTCGCGGTAAATCAGCTCGTCTGAACCGCTGTCGAGGCGGCGGCAATGCACGGCGCAGGAGCGGCCATTTTCATTTTTTTCCACCCAATAAAGCGCATCCGATCCACCACTCCAGACAAAGCTTCCCGTTGTGCGCGGGATTTCCGTACGTGTGTCTTCGCCGGTTAGAACATTGCGCACCTTGATCGTGTAATATTCGCTTCCTTGGGTATCGATGGCGTAGGCAAGCCAGGTATGGTCAGGCGAATGGGCCAGTCCACCGATGCTGAAATAGCTTTTTCCCTCTGCCTCTTTGTCCCCGTCGAACAGGATCGTTTCGGCCGCCTCGCTCTCAAATGCGTGCGCAGCGTCGCGGCGGGCGAAGATCGGATATTCGCCGCCATCACGGTATCGGGTATAGTACGCATAGGAACCATCTTTTGCGGGAACGGAACTGTCATCCTCTTTGATCCGCGCGCGCATCTCCGCAACCAGCCTGTCAACGAGGGCTTGGTTTGGTGCTTCCAGGTGCGCCTCTGTATAGGCGTTCTCGGCTTCCAGATAGGCCCGTATATCGCCGCGCAGCAGGGATGGATCGCCCATTACTGCCTGCCAGTTTTCATCTTTCAGCCATTGATACGGGTCATGACGGGTCCGGCCGAGTTGCTCGATTTCAACGGGGGTTCGACGCGCAGCCGGCGCGGAGGGATGTACCATATTGATTTCGCCTCAGGTCTCGGTGGGTTCAAAGTCGAGCACAACACCGTTGATGCACCACCGCTCCCCGGTCGGTGCCGGACCGTCCTTGAAGACATGCCCCATATGCAGCCCACAAACCGCGCAATGGCATTCGGTTCGCGGGTAAACGAGTTTGAAGTCCGTCTTTGTATCAATAACATCGGCGGCGGCAGGCGCATAGAAGCTTGGCCAGCCCGTGCCGCTGTCGAATTTGTGTTTGGACGCCCACAACACCGTTCCGCAACCGACGCACTTAAAAACGCCCTCGCGTTTTTCGTCATCATGGTTGCCGGTCGAGAAGGGCGGCTCCGTGCCCTCTTTAACGCCGACCCTATATTGCTCGTCTGTCAGCAATTCGCGCCATTCCCGATCGGTACGCGCAGGCTGTCTGTCTTTTGCACTCATAATTGACGCCCTTTATCTTTGATGTGGTCAACATAAGACAAAGGACGCCAACATCAATTACGGGCATCAAGCCCAGCCCCAGAGCCCTTTAATTGCGCAGCGTGATACGCCCTTGCTGAAACAGGGCGAGGCAATCGCTGGCATCGTGCAATTTGTCGCTGTCCAGAAAAGACGCCGCCATGCCATCGCCCTCAAAGCGTGAGTCGTCGCACTCGCCGTCATTTGCAAAGGCGCTCGCATCGTCGCCAAACACGACCCCATCGACCTCGATTGTCTGCTTAACTGGAATAGGCGAGGCAATCTTAAGGGATCCGCTCTCAAAACCGGCAAGGCAGTCTGTCCGGTCCCGGCCGACATGTTCCGAACTGCCACCGCCCGAAGCCATACTACGCCCGGCAAAGGTTGGATCATCACATTCGCCATCATTGGCAAATTGACTGGAGTCATCGCCGAACAGAACACCGCTACGGATGAGAATCCCCCCCGCTTCCAGTTGGCTTCGAGGTGCGATTCGATCAGCGCGCCAGGCTGCCATACAATCATCGGCATCATGCTTCAGCCCAGCCAGGGTCGGTTTGGCAGCCATGGCTGCGCCCTCGAACCGGGGATCATCGCATTCGCCGTCATTTGGATAGAGGTTGCGATTGTCGCCGAAATCAAACCCGTCGATGACCGAGCGTTCAATCAGACGAATATTGCCATCCTTGTATTCTGCAAGGCAGTCCTGCCGGTCGGCCCCGATATTGTTGTTGTCCAGGCTAATCGATGCCATGCCTGGCCCGGCAAAGCGTGGATCATCGCACTCGCCATCCCCGGCATAATCGCCCTTATCGTGGCCAAAATCGACATCGTCATACCGTGTCTCCAGGGGCGGGGGCAGCTCGTCTGCAAGGCTCAAATCACCGAGCTGAAAGCCATAGGAACAGTCGCTTCGATCGCGCAATATGTCCGGATGATCGGCGCTCAACGCCATGCCTTCCCCCACAAAGCGCGGATCATCGCATTGGCCATCATTGGGGAAACGCCCCGTATCATCGCCAAGGTCGACGCCCTGGAATGTCGTCAGGGTTGGGTCATATTGGGTCGCGGAAAAGGTGATCTTGCCTTCGGCCAGCAAGCTCCGACAATCGGTTGCATCATGGCCACGATCCTCGCGGCGGGGCGATCCCGCCATGCCTTCCCCCTCAAAGCGTGGATCGTCGCATTCGCCATCATTCGCCCAATTGCTCGTATCGTCGCCAAAGTCGATATCGGGTGTGTCCTGGGCGGCTGCTGGCAAAGCGATGAGCGCGAGCATGGCCGCCGCACCGAAAAGGTGAGTCAATTTTGAAGAAAGCATGTTTGTCCCCTATGAAAGTGAGTGTTTCCTTACATTCAGCAAGAATCCGGCAAGATTACGAACACGTTAGGGCATTCTGGCGCGAGCGGCTATATCGCAGTTCGCGCCAGAGGGGACTTATTAGCCGTAGAGAATTGTAATTGCCTCGGCAACGCAGGCCGGTCGGTCCTGGCCTTCAATTTCGATGGTGCTCTCCATGATCATCTGCTTGCCGCCCGCCTTCGGCTGGACCGATTTGCAGACTTGGGACAGGCGAACCTTCGAGCCAACGGGCACCATGTTCGTGAACCGAACCTTATCCGAGCCATAATTGATGCCACGGGTCACGCCAGAGACGCTCAAGACCTCACTGGACAACATCGGCAAAAGAGAAAGGGTGAGGTAGCCATGGGCAATCGGCCCGCCCATAAATTGGGTGGCACGCTCGACGTCCACATGAATCCATTGGTGGTCGCCGGTCGCATCGGCAAACAGATTGACACGGTCCTGGTCGACCTGGTGCCAATCGGATGTCCCGACATGTTCGCCAACCAGGGTTTCAAGATCATCATATGAGACGGTTTTCGGTGTTGCCATGGGGGCCTCCTCCTCAGGCTAGTCTATGTGTGTTGCCTACTTTTGCGCGCTGCGCCGTGCGCTGCAAGTCATGACTTTACGGCAAGCGTATCCAAGAGCGCGGCGATACACCGGTCCAGATCATCTTGGGTGTTGTAGATATGCGGCGTGATGCGCAGACAATTGGCCCTGCGCGAGACGTGGACATCCAGGGCTGCGAGGCGTTGGACAAGGTCTCCTGGGGCGGTCTCCGGCAAAGTCGCGCCGAGATAGTGCGCCCCGCGCTCCGCTTCTGGCGGACATGGCAGACCAATTTCCTCAAGGGCATCGGAAAGTCCGGCCGTCTTTTCAGCGAGCGTCGCTTCAATTGCGTCGATTCCGAAATCCAGCAGCAAATCGAGCGAAGCTTCCAGGGCGGGTAAGAGCGCGAAATTGGATCGCTCTCCCATATCGTACCGCTCGGCTCCCGGTGCGAACCGGTCGGTGTACTCGGTCAGCTTCGTAAAATCGGCAGCTCCTTCTCGGCTTATCCAATTGTGTTCCAAGGGCACACCGCCGCGACGGTGGGGCGCGGCATACATAAACCCGGCGCTATAGGGGCCAAGCAACCATTTATAGCCAACGCACACGGCAAAGTCCGGCTTTACCGTTCGGACATCAAAGGGCATCGCACCGCAGCTTTGGGAGAGGTCGAGCACAAGCGCCGCACCGACGTCCCGCGCCCGTGCGCCAATTGCCTCAAGATCAAGGCGTGCACCATCGGTCCAGCGCACCTGGGGGCAGGCGACAATCGCTGTCTTCGGACCGATCGCTGACAAAATCTGGTCGGATAGGGATTGATTTGTCTCCGCATCACCAACGGTCTGTACGTGCGCGCCCGTCTGGGCGGCAAGGTCGCGCCAAACATAAATGTTTGATGGGAATTGGTCGGCAAGCGTTAGAATGGACTGATCGGAACGAATGTCCAAATTCCGAGCCGCCGTTGCAAGGCCATAACTCGCAGAGGCGCAAAATGCGATACCCTCCGTATCGGCACCAATAAGCTGCGCCAATTTTGGACGCAGCCGTTTGGTATCCGTGAAAAATTCAGCGCTGGTCATATCCCAGGGCTGTGCTTTTCGGGCGAGGCCGGCTGTGCCCGCCGCAACCGAACATTTGGGCAGGGGGCCAAGGGCGGCCGCGTTCAGGTACGACACATGGTCCGGTATATCAAAAAGGTGGCGCTGGTTTGGAAGAGCTAACGACATGAAGATAAGCGGTACAGCTAGCTTCGCCGTCTGTCATCACCTAACGCTTCGATGCGCCCCAAACCATGTCGCCAAGGGTACGCAGCGTAGCTGCGCCCACCTGCCAGGGCGTTGGCGTTCGCCTGTGCGTATGGCGGGTAAGGTCGATACAATTGCTCTCGCTCAGGCGATAGGGCGACCCCATGGCGCGCCTTGCCCGGGCTTCGATCTCAAACGGGTGTTGTCCGTTTCGATCCCTATGGCGTCGAATGGATTTGCCGTCTGCGAACGCCGCCAGACTGGTCTCTGTTACACCGCCGCGCAATCTTGAACTCGCAATGACCGTGCCTCGATGGGTGACCACCCCATAGTGCCGAAGCACACCGGAAAACCGGATGGAGACAACGTCTCCCGGTTGAACATCGTAATCGGCGAGGTCGGAATATGTGTATCTGCTCATATTTCGATTGTTATCGAAAAACAATAATTGTGTCTAGGGCCATTCTGTCCAAAATTCCCTTAGGTTTCTGCGGTGGTCGTCCTAGGCGTATCGCAGACCGCTAGCTCTCTTGCCGTCGCTGGGGGGCATCGGTGTAAAGGCTCGTTATGCAAGCGTATAAATCTGCGCCTCGTCGCCAGGCACGCCCTCGCGGATGGGCCAATCACTAGACAATTCGGCTGTCCTTATTGCCCCAGTATCGGTCGCGGATAAGGCGTTTGTAGAGTTTCCCCGTGGCATGGCGCGGCAGTTCAGGATCAAAGTCGATGCTTTTCGGGCATTTGAGTTTGGAAAGGTTCTCGGCGCAATACGCCATAAGTTCATCGGCCAGGGCATCGCTTCCATCCAGCCCGTCAATGGGCTGTACCACGGCCTTCACCGCCTCACCAAAGTCGGCGTCCGGCACACCGATGACGGCGCAGTCTGCGACCTTCGGGTGCGTGATCAGTACATTTTCCGTCTCCTGCGGATAGATGTTCACCCCGCCGGAAATGATCATGAAAGCCTTGCGGTCGGTTAGATATAAAAATCCGTCCGCATCCAGCCGGCCGACATCACCGAGGGATGACCAATCCGGACATTTTGGATTAAGCGCGCCTTTCGTTTTCTCCGGCGCATTGTGGTAGGTCGGTGCAGGCGTGCCCCCGAAATAGATCTGGCCTTCCTCACCAATCGGCAATTCCTCGCCATCTTCCCCACAAATATGAATCTCCCCCCAGATGGCCCGGCCAACCGTCCCTTTATGCGCCAACCAGTCCGGGCTTTTCACCCAGGTCATGCCATTGCCTTCCGAGCCGGCATAGTACTCGTCGATGATCGGCCCCCACCAGTCGATCATCTTTTCCTTGATCGGCACCGGGCAGGGGGCTGCAGCGTGGATACAGAATTCGAGGCTTGAAACATCATACCTGCCACGCACCTCCGCAGGCAGTTTCAGCAAACGCACAAACATGGTCGGCACGACCTGGGTATGTGTCACTCGGTATCGCTCGATATCGTTCAGAAACCCCTCCGGGTCGAATTTTTCCATAATGATGAGGCTCACCCCGACGCGGGTCATCGCCATGCACCATCTAAGCGGCGCGGCGTGGTAGAGGGGCGCGGGCGACAAATAGATGCTGTCCTCCGTTGCGCCGGACAGGCCGCGCGCGATCTGCGCGAGCACTGTGTCCTGATCGATTGGGACGTTGGGATCGAGGGGCGGCCGCAAGCCCTTTGGCCGGCCCGTTGTCCCCGACGAATAGAGCATATCCGTTCCAGCGGACTGGTCCGGTATCGGTGTGTCAGGAAAGCGTTCCCGCCGTGTTTCTAGGGACACAAACCCATCAATCTCCCCATCGATCGACCAGGCATCCGAAAGCGCTGTTAAGGCCTTCACCTCCCGCGCGACCGAGCTGAGCCCAACACTCGCGATCAGCAGCTGCGCGCCGGAGTCCTCAATTATGTAACGCACCTCCGGGGCCGTTAGCCGCGAGGAAATACAAACGAAATACAGCCCCGCCCGTTGCGCCGCCCAGCAAATCTCGAAGTAGCGCGGTGAGTTTTCCGCAAAGATGGCAATCGTCGCGCCCGTCTGGCATCCCGCCTCGCGCAGCGCGTGGGCCGTCTGATTTGAGCGCGCCTCCAACGCACCAAATGTCACAACCTCACCGGAGCCTGCCATTGTATAGGCCGGCTTGTCCGGATCGCTCGCGGCAAAATGGCAAGGATGCATGGTGGTCCTCCCTTAATTTTTTCTGTTGGGAGAAGCCTATTGAATCCATGCCGCCTGTCTAGCGCTTACCGGGCACCAATCCTCCTGGCTGGTCAAAGCCAGCAGGGGCCTATTCCGCCACCTCCGGGTTCACCTTGTATTTTTCAAACCAAGCCAAGGTGTAGTCCGTCTTCACATTTAACCGCGACGGACGACCCGCAATGCCGTGATTTGAATCCGGTATCCGCACCATGACACTCGGCACACGCCGCAGCTGCAAAGCCTGGAAGAATTGCTCCGTTTCCGAAATCGGCGTGCGATAATCCACCTCCCCGGTGATCAGCAGGGTCGGTGTCTCGACATTCCCAACAAGGGAGAGCGGCGAACGCGCCCAATAATGTTCCAGCTGTTCCCAAGGCGGCCCGGGGAACTGGGTTGCAATCTGATCGATATAGCTATCGGCCGTCAGCACTTTTGAGACCCAATTGATCACCGGCTTCGCCGCCATGGCAGCATTGAAGCGGTTTGTTAGCCCAATGGCATAAGCCGTGGCGATGCCACCTGCCGAGCCTCCGGCAATGAACAAATTGTCTGCATCGGCAAAGCCGTTTTCGATGGCCCAGTCGACCGCCGACATGTGATCGGCAAAATCATCCGGACTCGAATATTTATATTTGAGCAGGTTCGCAAATTCACTGCCATACCCAATAGAGCCCCGATGATTGTCGTAAATCACGACATATCCCGCCGCCGCCATGCGTTGCAGCTCCGCAGAAAAGTGCGGGCCATAGGCAAGGTGCGGCCCGCCATGGATCTCAATGATCAGCGGATAGGTTTTCCCCTCCTCATAGCCGGGCGGTGTGATCATCCAGCCCTGAATGTCTAATCCGTCTAGGGATGATGCATAGGTGAATGAGCTGACCTCGCCGAGATCGCGGTGGGCGAGCACGTCTTCATTGAGGGCCGTCAATCTTTGCGTACGCCCATTGCTAAGGGCGTAAAGGTCTGCCGGTCGCTGCGCTGTGCCCTGGGTGTAGACCAAGGTGCCGTTCGGCCCTGCATCATATGTCCCGCTCACATATGGCCGTCCGATTGTCGTCCCACCAATACGCTCGACCGCAACGCGGCGGCGGCCATTGGTTCTGGCCACACCAATCAGGTTTTCCCCTTGGTTTTGGTAGGTGAAGGCAATGTCTCTATTGGACAGCCATTGCAGGTTCCCGGTTCGGCGATCCAGACTTTCAGTCAGGTTTTTCGCATTGCCCCCATCGCGATCCATCACATAGACATTCGTCGGTAGAAAAGGCTCCGGTGCGTTGCCCGTCCTTAGATAGGCAATGTTCTCCCCATCGGGTGAGACCCGGGGCTCGGTTTCCAAGCCGGGTGTATCTGTGATCTGGCTCAGCTGGCCTGAGCTCACATTTATGGAAAAAATATCTGCTTCGCGTGTCTCCAGCTCCCAATCGTCATGGCGATTGGCAGAGAACAGGATCTCCTCTCCGTCCGGTGTGAAGGAGAGTGGGCCTGCGTGATTGAAATCCCCGGAGCTGAGTTGGCGCTCGGTGCCTCCCTCCGCCGGAAGGACGAAGATGTGCGTGTAAGCCAAGTCAAGAAAGCCATCGCCATTGGTACGATACCGCGCCCGATCAATCACTCTTGGCGCATCTGCCCAGTCTGCTCCCTCTGGCTGTTTTGGCTTGCTGACGAGGGGCTCGCTCTCCGCCATAACCGCCATGGAGAAGGCAAGCAATTCGCCATCGGGCGACCAGGTTAAATCATCCGGGCTTTCGGCGAATGTGCCAAGAAGCGCATCCCGGCCCGAGCTCAAATAGTGCACATAAAGTCCCGTGCGGCCGTCCTCGCCCTTCATGTAGGCAATACGCTCACCGTCAGGGGACCATCGCGGCGACGCGTATGATTGATTGTCAGCAAGCAGTGGCTCATGCCCCGTACCATCAAGACGAACAAGCCAGACATGCGAATGCGTTCGATCCGTCATGACATTGTTGAACCTGCGAACGTAAAGCGCCTGCTGCCCGTCTGGAGAAATCTGGGGCTCATCGGCCCATTCAAGTTCGAACACATCCTCTGCTGAAAACAGATGGAGATCGTCGTCCGCCAACGCGTGTCCGTTGAAACTCGCTGCGAAAGCGAGGAGACTAATAAAAAGCCGCATAACGCCCCTCAATATATTCCGGTAAGGCCAATAGGCTTGCGAGATTGAGTAAGGCTTGGCAAGCGCAAATTCGGTATGGGGCGAGGGGGTGGTGTGCCTATTTGGCGGGTTTGATTATCCCAAACGGCTCAGCTCTGAGAGGCCATTCTTATGGGGCTCAAGCTCCCCGAGCTCACGACCGCTAAGCCGAAACCCAGCCGTGCCTCGCTCATCCGGGTGCGCCTGCAAAAAGGCTCGCTTGAATTCAGTCGAGGTCTGGTGATCACCCGTCGGGCTCCAGCCGGGCGGCGCAAACAGTCTGCCCGGCCACCGCCAGATCCGCCATCCATCCTGGGCTATGTCTTTTGCGAGCGCCCAGTATTCGTGCACAGCGATCCATAGGGGGTTGAAACTTTTCTGGGGGGTAACAAGGCCATAGTCCGGCTTGTCGCGTGCAAGCTCCGGCACGAATGTACCAAACATCCGATCCCAAATAATCAGAATACCCGCATAATTCGCATCGAGATAACGGGCATTGCGCCCATGGTGCACGCGGTGGTGGGAGGGCGTATTGAAAACATACTCAAACCATCGCGGTGTCCGATCGATGGCTTCTGTATGTATCCAGAATTGGTAGAGCAGGTTAAGGCCACCGGCAAAGGCCACCATGGCCGGGTGAAAGCCGAGCACGATTTGGGGCAGGGCGATCACAAACAGTCCCGTGATCGGGCCCGACCAGGGTTGGCGCAGCGCCGTCGTCAAATTGTAGTGCTCCGAGGAGTGGTGCACGACATGGTTTGCCCACCACCAGCGCACCCGGTGCATGGCCCGATGTTTCCAATAATATAGAAAATCATTGAAGATGAGCAGGCCGGCAAAACTCCACCATGTGAAGGCGATTTCCGTGAGGCGAAAATTGTTCCAGACCCAAAGTGTCGCCGCATAGGCCATGAACCCAAAAAGGGCACCTGAGATTGAGCTGCCAAGCCCCATGGCCATGGAGACAATGGCGTCCTTTGTTTGATAGTTTCCAGCCGCACGGCGCGTTTTCACGGCCCACCACTCAAGGGCCACGCACACGATAAAAGCTGGGATCGCAACGAGGGTTGGATCTGGAAAGTTCGGCATGATCTAAAAATGACACATCCGTCACTCTAAAGAAAGTGAGGGCCTCAGCTGCGCAGGTGCCTCAAGGGGGAAGAAATGAGGGCCTCATATGAGGGTCGATTTCGGGGCAGAGATGAGTTGACGCTCCCAAGGGAAGCCTCCACTCAGTGTAGGTCAAAATTATGGAGGGCCCTATGGCAGAGATGGATTTCGAAACAATCAAGCTGGAGATATCCGACGGAATCGCGACGCTTACCCTACATCGCCCGGAGAAGATGAACGCTTTTACGGGGAAAATGATGTACGAAGTCATCGAAGCCTTCGACATCACCGACGCGCGCGACGATGTGAAAGCCGTGATCATGACAGGCTCGGGGGAAAAGGCTTTCTGCGCCGGTGCAGATCTCTCCGAAGGGGCAAAGACGTTCGACTATGAAGCCAGGGCGGCGAATGGCGAAGCAGACCGGACCGCCATGCAAGATATCCAGCGCGATGGCGGCGGGCGTATGACGCTGCGGATCTTTGACAGTCTGAAGCCCGTGATCGGGGCGATTAATGGGGCAGCGGTTGGCGTTGGGGTGACGATGCAGCTCCCAATGGACATCCGGATTGCATCGGACACGGCGCGGTTCGGGTTTGTGTTTGCCCGTCGCGGGATTGTGCCTGAGGCCTGCTCAAGCTGGTTTCTGCCTCGCCTTGTCGGGATCAGCCAGGCGCTGGAATGGTGCTATTCGGGCAAAGTGTTCGGGGCCGAAGAGGCGCTGCGCGGTGGACTTATCCGCGCCATCTATCCCCAGGCCGAACTGATGGACAAAGCCCGTGAAATCGCGCGGGAGATTATCGACAATACGGCCCCCGTCTCGGTGACGCTCACCCGCCAAATGATGTGGCGCATGCTCGGTGCCAACCACCCAATGGACGCCCACATCGTCGACTCCGCCGCAATCTACGACCGCGGCCAAACCGCAGATGCTCGCGAGGGTGTTATGAGTTTTCTGGAAAAGCGCGCGCCTGCTTATCCGGAAAAAGTATCAACTGGGTTGCCGAATTTCTGGCCGTGGTGGGAGACACCATCTTTCGAATGGATACGGAAAGATTAGAAAAATATCAATATAAACAATATCCTATATTTGTGCTTTCGATGTTGGAGTCTAACCTGATTATGCTTCAGCAACTTTCGGACTGTAATGGGGGATAGGCATCTAATTTTCCCCCTTGCACCAAGTGTCCAATGGTTTTAGGGAATCGACTTCTGGAGAGGTGGCCGAGTGGCTGAAGGCGCGCCCCTGCTAAGGGCGTAAGGGTTCACGCCCTTCGAGGGTTCGAATCCCTTCCTCTCCGCCACTTAGCTTTGCAAATTATTGATTTGAGTGCACATTTTTAGATCTAGCTCTGTGATTCCAACATATTTTTCTACTCAAACGGACGCTTAGGTATTCAACTAGTTGAATGCAAAATTCTGGGAGCACCAGTGCCAATAGTATGAGCGAGCGAAGCCAGCGTCGGTCGGGTAGATCCCAAAAGCCAAACGTTAGACGACCAAATTGTATTATACGCAGTACCAAGAACGATCATTTAAGCGATCGCGTAGAGTATAAAACGCTCCTCATTATCGGATTGAAGCGCGCTTGCCGGAAGTGAATAATGCGATGGCCGTTAATCCAATATTTTGGCAAGAAGCTCGGAGAATTGCCGAACTTCGTTCCGATCAAGACCAACCAATATATTGGCCGTCGTTTCCACCAGGGCACCATTAAACGCAGCCACTTGCAGCATGCCTTTCTCCGTTAAACGGAGCCGTGAGCTTCTCGCATCGTCGTCATTTGCGAACTTCTCGACCAGACCCTTTCGGACCAGGAGGCTCACAACTCTAGAGACCTGGGACTTGTCCCGCCGCAAGGTCGACGCGATCGACTGTGCCGTGGTTTCGCCCGCCTCGGAGATCACGAACAAAACCATGCCGCCAATTGGGCCCACCTTTTCTCGATCAACCCGTTGCGCGATCGGATGTAGGTCGGCGTGAAACCGGCGCATCAATCGATCAATCTGCAATGCAAGACTAGCGTTGTTGTCCAATTCACCGCCCATTAGTTGACGAAGTCAACCATATCGTATCCACTGTTTTCACGAACTTACATGCCAGCAATTGCATAATTCCTGATGAGGACGTGTTTCATGTCAAATATCCAGCTTAATTTACTCAAAGTGGCATCTATATTGTGGGTGATCTGGGGGCTCGTCCATATATTAGCAGGCTCGATTATTATTCCTTCAGATGCATCCGGCGGGTTTGCAGCGATAGCGGATGCAGTGCCTGCTGAAGCGCTTATGGCGGACTATCACGAGGCGGTGGGCGGTATCCTCAATCAACATGGATGGAACCTGTTATGGGGCGGGATTGTGACCGTTATTGGCGGCGTCTTCATTTGGCGTGCAAACACCACCGCAATTTGGGTGACGGGCTTGATTGGCGGGCTCTTGGACCTTGGCTATTTGGTGTTTGTCGATCTTCCTGGATATGTGAATTTTGTTCCCGGCACACTTATGACAATCGTGTCAGGTTCAGCGATCGCCCTCAGTTTTTGGGTCTGGTATTCGAGTTCTAGACAGTCATAGGCGCTGGAATAGCTCTTTCGAGTACGCCGGTCGCATTGGTCTAAAAGCTTTGGGCTTGCCTGCCTATTCAGTGCTCAAATCCCGTCGCGAAGTGTTCAGTCTTTCGCTATCCGTGTTTAACAACCGCCAAAGTCCGGTTATCGTCGCGGGTAAAGTCAATGTGAAAGGATGAATGATGTGTGATGACACGACCGAGCGAGAGCTCGACGCTTATCTGGCCAAAAAGGCACTTACGCGGCGGGGCTTTGCCGGTGCGGCCTCTGCCGTCATCGCTGTTGGCACGATTTTGCCGACGGCTTGTGCCGCGCCGAAAGTTGATAGCAGCCTCCTAGAAGAAACCGAAGTGTCTATTCCGACTCCAGATGGAACAGCTGACGCTAGATTTATTCGTCCGACAGAGGGGGCCCATGCAGCTATTATCTTTTGGCCGGATATTCATGGGGTGCGGCCTGCCTTTTTCGATATGGCGCGCCGTCTCGCGAATGAAGGATACGCTGTGCTTGCCGTCAATCCGTACTATCGCACCACGGCCGGACAGCTCTTCTTTGATGGTCAGACGATCCGCGATCCTGGCGGGCGTGAACGGGTCGCTCCGCACTATCAAGCCCTGTCTGTCGATACTGTCACAACGGATGGTTTGGCGCTTGTCGAATGGCTCGATCAACAGTCCGCGGTGGACACCGCACGCGGGATTGGGGCCGTAGGCTTTTGCATGACTGGATCATGGACCTTGCGGGCGGCCGCGGCTGTACCCAGCCGCATCAAAGCCCCGTGCTCCTTCCATGGCGGCGGCCTGGTTAGCGATGCAGCCGACAGCCCACATCGACTTGCGGATCAGATCACAGGTGGTGTTCTCATCGCGATCGCCGAGAATGATCATGAGCGCCAGCCCGAAGCCGAGGGTGAGCTCATTGCTGCCTTCGAAGCGGCCGGGGTGCCGGCCGAGATTGAAGTCTATGAGGATGCGTTGCACGGTTGGGTTCCGACGGATTCTCGTGCCTACAATCCTCAGCAATCGGAACGTGCCTGGAGCCGGATGCTTGCGCTTTTCGATCGGCAGCTTGGAACTGCCTAGGCGCAGATGGTTTGGGTGCCACCTGTATTCATACACGTCTCATGGATTGCCAGGTCACCCTTGGCTCCCCGATGGATAGAACCTTACACATACGGGCCCTGTGGGGCTTAAACAAAACTTGCATTGATCCTAAGATATCCTAGGAAACCAATGTTGCGCCGAAGCAACGCCATAGAATGCTCTACCTAGAAAGAAAGGGACGCTAGATGCCAATAACAGAGGCCGAACTTGACCAAGCCCGTATAAATTGGGGTGATGCGCTGGTCGCCATAGCAAAGGCCTACGAGGCTGATGGAATCGATGGCGCTCGCGCCGTCGCCAATGACGCTTTAGACGCAGCTTATGGCTACAATCTGGGTCCGGTGATGTTCAAACCGACAATGGCGAGCGGCGACAAGACTTTCCGCCCGACGAAAAAGGGGGCCTTGTCCTACTTTGTCGGCCATGACCCAGACTTTCCGCTCGATGGCGGTTTTGGTCTAAAGGGCTGGCGGGAATGTACCTCCGAAACGTCTGCGTTCTTTATTGAAGGGGACGCTGCCATGTGGATGGGCTGGGTGATCATGACCGACAAGGACAATAAGGTGACCAAAGTGGATAAGAGCTGGGGATACAAAAAGGATGCGGACGGCACTTTGCGGATCGTTCTGCACCATTCCTCATTTCCTTATCAGCCCTAAGAGCTCGCGACCGCCAGGTACAAAGTCTCTGAAGCGTGCATATCTGTTAGCGTCGGCCGGAGATCGTCCCCGTCGCATTTAACAAAAAAGGCCCCTGTCCAACGACCCATGGATAGGGGCCTAAATCTATTTTGAGGATGTTTGCATTGCAGATGCCCAGCGCAGGGCAGCTAAACTTGCCTCAGTCTTAGCGCACGTCCTTATAGAATTCGGCCAGCCGGTCCGGTTTTGCGCCTAGTCCCCACATCGCTCCGATATAGAGATATGTGCAATTGGCAAGGAGGGCTCCCCATTCGGCAACGCGTCGATCAGATGACCAGACCTTGCGGTTGATTTGGCGGACGACGCCGCGCCCGGACCGGGACATTCGCAGGCAGAAATCGGCCTCCTCCATAACGGTTTGGTGAGGATCAAACCCCTTAATTGCATTAAAGTCTGAGCTACGGCATGTGAGCACCTGGTCTCCGAACAGGAGGCGGCATCCCTTAAAGAAGCTGATCGGCCGAAACAGCAGCGGCGCGTACCATGTCTTCACAAAGTTATGGGCTGTGGTGAACCATCGAAGTTTCTCCGGGCCCCGCATGATCGAAACGAAACCCGCTAAGGCAATCCGATTATTCTCAAGAGTTTGTTGCACAAGCGAGACAAAGTCTTTCGGCAGGGATGTGTCGGCATGGAGAAAACAGAGGTGATCTCCAGAGGCGATGGCGGCACCGGCATTCATCTGGCTTGCTCGGCCTGTCGGTTGCCCATGTACGATTTTTAGACCGGCATTGCGTGCAAGTTCAATTGTTCGATCCGATGAGCCGCCGTCAACCAGGATCACTTCAAGGGGTTGGGGCACAAGGTCTGCCACGCTTTGCAGGGTTGCCGGTAAGGCCTGCTCCTCATTTAGCGTCGGAATAATGATTGAGAGCGTCATAACACACACAACTTACACGATCTTCTTCTCCACGGCGCGGGTCTATTTGGGTTAAAATGCTCACAAATGCGTCGAGGCTGCCTCACCAGGCTGCGCGACCAGAAAATGTGCATGTAGCGATGCGACGGGTTTGCTCCGTGTGGCTTGCCAGGCGTCACAGCGGACATTTGCAATGCGACGGCCAAGCTTGGTCACATTCGCCCGGGCGAACAGATCTTCGGCTTTGCCTGACCTCAGATAGTCGATTGTCAGATCAATGGGTTTGGGCGGAT
>JBCBAO010000020.1:0-16679 GCA_038532405.1 Pseudomonadota bacterium
GCGTTGTTTCCGGTTGGATCGAATTGGCATGCGGTGCGATGATTTCGATCTCCTTTTCGCTGCGGGTGCCATCTGGAAGTTGGGCGCAGGCCCCCGGAGCGATTAGGGCTCCCAAGGCAAGAAGTGGGACAATGCCTGTCATTGGCGTTTTGATCATGGTTGCGTCTCCCTCTATCACGCTCTAACAGATACCGGCATTGCGTTGCGATCAAGTCGTGTCAGCATTTTGTCCTATCGGGCCTGTAGCTCAGTTGGTTAGAGCGGACCGCTCATAACGGTCTGGTCGGGGGTTCGAGTCCCTCCGGGCCCACCATTTTCGCTCCATTTCATCGTCCAATGATCAGCTGTTTCGTAGGATGCGGGCTTTTTGGCGGTCCCAGTCGCGTTTCTTTTCGACATCGCGTTTGTCGGGTGCCTTCCGGCCTGTAGCGACGCCAATGAGCATTTTCGCGATGCCGCGGTCGTTGAAATAGAGCTTTAGTGGGATAATGGTGCGGCCCTGGCGTTCAACAGCTTGGGCGAGCTTGGCCCGCTCCCGGGTTTTTACCAGCAGTTTGCGCTTGCGTTTGGGCTCGTGGTTGAAACGGTTTGCGGCGGTGTAGATGGGAATGTCGCAATTGATCAGCCAAAGCTCGCCCTCTTCCGGGCTGATATAGGCTTCAGCGATATTCGCTTTGCCCTGGCGAAGGGACTTTACTTCCGATCCAACAAGAACAAGGCCAGCTTCCAGCGTATCTTCCACCGCGTAATTTCGTCTGGCCTGGCGGTTTTCGGCAATTTGGCCGTCCGAACGGCCTTTCGGCTTGGCCATAGGATCAGACCTCCAATCCAGCGATGGCCATTGCGGCATCAATGTGCCGACGGGCTTCGGCGTCGGGGGAGGTGATTGGCAGGCGCACGTCCGGCGTGCAGTGGCCAAGGCGAGAGAGAGCGTATTTTGCGGGTCCGGGGCTCGGCGTAACAAAAAGCGCCTTGTGGAGGCCAATCAGACGCGCCTCAATCCCTTGCGCGGTTTTCAGGTCCCCCTGCGTCGCGGCTATGTGCATTTGCGCATTGAGTTCGGGGGCAATATTTGCCGTGACCGAAATGCAGCCTTTTCCACCCATGGCGCGGTGTCCAAGGGCGGTTGGGTCGTCCCCTGAGAGCTGTATAAAATCATCGCCGGCCAAGACCCGGTGCTGGGTGACGCGGGCCAGATCCCCCGTTGCATCCTTGATCCCGATAATGTTGGGCAGCTTTGCTAACCGTCCGACGGTTTCGGGCAAAAGATCCGACGCCGTGCGGCTTGGCACATTGTAAAGAATAATCGGCATCTGAACTGCTGCATTGATGGCTGAGAAATGCGCTTCCAGGCCCTCCTGGTCCGGGCGATTGTAATAGGGGCAAACAACCAATGCCGCGTCGGCTCCAGCCGCCTTGGCATGCTCCACCAGGCCAATTGATTCGGCTGTGGCATTGGATCCGCACCCCGCGATCACCGGCACGCGGCCCCGCGCCGTTTCAATGCAAAGGCTGACAACGTCCCGGTGTTCTTCATGGGTCAACGTGGCCGATTCGCCTGTTGTGCCTACGGGAACAAGGGCTGAAGACCCTGCCATTATCTGTCTTTCAACCAATGCCACATAAGCGTCACGATCTACGGCATTATTCTTGAATGGTGTTACAAGGGCCGGAATGGAGCCGTGAAACATGGCAATAACTCGTCGATTCAGTCTATGGTCGCATGGTGCAACAGGTGAATTGGCCTGTGTGGCACGCGGGGGACGCAATACCAAGGTGCTGGATATGTTGAAAGTCAATCTCGTCTGCATTGGGGCGGCCTTTTGCTACGCCGCACAAGGGGCAGCGGCTGCAACACCGTCGCCGCCCAGTATGAAACCGCCGGTTATCTACGCATCCTCTATCGTTTCGACTCAAGATGCGGCGATCCTGCGGGAGGCGATCCGCGCGGCAGATGAGCGCGATTGGCCAAAGCTTCGTCAATTAAAAGCGCTTGCCCGGGACGAAGCTGTGGCCGACCTGATCCTTTGGCAGCTGGCTCGCGCTGGTAATCCCCATGTCGGGTTCGATACGTTGAATGAGGCCATGACCCGCTTGCCCGAATGGCCCGGGGCAAATGGCATCCGCAATAGCGCCGAAGAAGCGATCTCAATCAGCACGCTGCTGGATGCTGAACGTATGGTCTGGTTCGAGGCCCTTGGCGGCCCGCGCTCTGGTGAGGGAAAGGTTGCCTATGCCGATGCGCTTCGCCGTGCTGGGGACCGGGCAACGGCAGTTTCGCTCGTCCGGGATGCCTGGCAAAACCATACTTTGAATCGGGCAACGGAGCGATTGTTGCTCGACCAATATGGTCGCGACCTGACCCAGGAAGATCACCGGGGGCGGCTGAATTATCTGCTTTGGACCAATCAGCGCAGCGCTGCTGGCCGTATGCGGAGCTATGTGACAGCGGATTATCGCGCCCTTGCCGATGCGCGAATTGCGCTAAAATGGCGTGGGCGTAGTGTTGATCGGAAAGTTGGTGCCGTCCCAGCAGGCCTTCAAAATGACCCTGGGCTCCTCTACGATCGGGCCAGATGGCGGCGGCGCCGGGCCGGTAACCAGGCTGGTGCGACGAGCCTCCTTGTCTTGATCAGTGGCGACAATGTCCCGGCCGCCGGGCGAGACAATTTATGGGATGAGCGCAATATTGCCATTCGCGCTGCCTTAAAGGAGGGCAATTATGATACGGCTTACCGTCTCGCAGCGCCCCACGGAATGTCATCCGGCCCCGATTTTGCGGATGCGGAATGGACAGCGGGGTGGATTGCCCTTCGGCTTTTGAACCAGCCGGAACGCGCCGCCGCTCACTTTGCGACCCTTGGTCGGGGTGTCTCGACACCGATCAGCCTTTCCCGCGCCGACTATTGGCGGGGACGCGCCCTTGCGGCCGTGGGTGAAGGCGATGCGGCCAGTGCAGCCTACGAAGCTGCCGCCGTCCACAACTATGCTTATTATGGGCAACTTGCTGCCGAGCGGACGCAGCGGCGTGAGATTGCACTTGCCGGCACGCCGCAACCCACCGAGGAGGAGCGGAAAGCCTTTAATGACCGCAAACTGATTAGGGTCCTGCGCTTGCTGGGCGAAACGGGCAATCGAGGTCTCTTCAAGCAGTTCGCCTACCATATCGACGATCAGTTAGAGACACCAACCGAGCAGCTTCTGTTCTCGGAAATTGGGCAAGCCTATCACAATCCGGATGTCGGTGTACGCGGTGGCAAGGCCGGGCTTGGCCGCGGAATTATCGCTCCTGAAGCGGCTTATCCCGTTGTATCCTATCCGCTTCGGCGCCCTGTGAGTGTCGAGAATGCCCTGGTGCTCGCCCTGTCGCGCCAAGAGAGCGAGCTAAACCCGCGCGCCATCTCCCACGCCAATGCCCGCGGCCTGATGCAACTCATTCCGGCGACAGCACGCAGCCAGGCGCGTCTGGAGGGGCTGCCGTATCGGACGTCCTGGCTCACCGATGATCCTGGCTACAACATGACCCTCGGTGCGGCACATCTTGATGACCTGCTCGGCCAGTTCAACGGTTCCTACATCATGACTGCGGCTGCTTATAATGCCGGCGCAAGCCGTCCGAAACGCTGGATCCGTGAATATGGCGATCCAAGACGCGGCGAGATTGACCCGGTCGACTGGGTCGAGTTCATTCCATTTTCCGAGACGCGAAATTATGTCCAGCGGGTGCTCGAGAATGTGCAAGTCTATCGCCACCGGATTTCAGGCGAGCCAAGCGAGATCCGGATCACTGAGGATTTGCAACGCGGTCGTCTGCGATAAGTGGTTAATCGCAGACGGCGCTCTCCCTACGTCATCCCTTGCTGTTTTGCAGGGCCGATCTACTGTCGATCCCATATCCAACAAATGGGAGAAAGCCATGATTGGCGTGGTTGTTAAACTGGAAGTGCAGGACGGCAAGCAGGCCGATTTCGAAGCGGTTTTCAAGGATCTGATGGCGAAAGTCAAAGCCAATGAGCCTGGGTGTCTGACCTATCAACTCTATAAAGATAAGGGCAAAACCACCACCTATACGGTTTTGGAGCAATACGCATCGCAGGATGCTCTCGATGCCCACGGCAAAACCGAGTATTTCCGAGCTGCTCAACCGGGTCTTGGGGCCACACTCGCTGCGCCGCCTGCGATCGAACTGTTGGAAATTGTAGAGTAGATGCGGAGCTGATTATGGATCTTTCCTTCACCCCGAATGACCGCGCGTTTCAAAAAGAGGTTCGCGATTGGATCGGCGAAAATTATACGCCGGATTTGAAAGCCAAACAGGCCCTCTCTAAGAACGGCTACCTTGATAAAGAGGGTATGGTTGCGTGGCAGAAGAAGCTCCACGCCCGCGGTTGGATCGCCCCAAACTGGCCGGTCCAATATGGCGGGGCAGGGTTCACACCCAGCCAGAAGTATATTTTCCACATGGAAATGGCTGCGGCCGGAACACCCCAGGTGACACCCATGGGGCTCGGCATGGTGGCCCCTGTGATCATGGCGTTCGGCAATGAGGCACAAAAGGCCCAGCACCTGCCGCCGATCCTCTCTACGGATATCTGGTGGTGCCAGGGGTATTCTGAGCCGGGCTCAGGATCAGACCTTGCAAGCCTGCAAATGAGCGCCGTGCGCGATGGCGACGAATACGTCCTCAACGGATCGAAGATCTGGACGACCCATGCACAATGGGCCGATTGGATCTTCTGTCTTGTGCGCACGTCCAAGGAGGGTAAGCCCCAGGAAGGTATCAGCTTTATTGTCTTCCCGATGGACCTGCCCGGTATCTCCGTCTCGTCCCTGCCGACGCTTGATGGACCAACGGATCATCAGCAGGAAATCAACCAGGTCTTCTTTGAAGATGTTCGGGTGAATATCCAGGACGCCCTGATTGGGGAAGAAAATAAGGGGTGGACCTATGCCAAATATCTTCTCCAGTTCGAACGCGGAAATGCCTATGCGCCTGGCCTGAAACACGCGCTTGCAAAGGCTCGCAAGATTGCATCCCTCGAGCTTTCAAATGGCGCGCCCCTTATCGAGGACCCAGACTTCCAGCGTAAGGTGGCGGCCATGGAAATGCGCATCGAAGCCTTGAATGCCACCGAGTTGCGGATCTTCTCGGCGCTTTCGGCCGGGGAAGCCGTTGGCCCGGAAAGCTCCATGCTGAAATGCGCAGGGTCTGAAACCCAGCAGGCCATCACCGAGTTAATGCTGGATGCTATTGGCGGATATGCCGCCCCCTTCGTTCAAGACAGCTGGGCGCATTTACGGGCCGGGACCAATTACGACCTGCCAACGCCAGACTATGCGGTTCCCGTTAGCCCAACCTATCTGAATTATCGCAAAACATCGATCTATGCCGGATCAAACGAAATTCAGCGAAACATCATGGCGAAGATGGTGCTCGGCCTGTAGCGCGGCTTAAAGGCTGCCGGCGCTTTTCCTCTGCGAGTGAAAAAAAGGCCGGAGTGTAAAACACTCCGGCCAGTCGCAAGGCTAGAACAGGGAGGAAACGTCTAGCACTTGTAGTACATGTCGAACTCAACTGGGTGAGGGTGCAACTGAAGGCGCTCAACCTCTTCCATCTTAAGCTCGATATAGGCATCGATCTGATCATCGTCCATGACACCGCCCTTTTTCAGGAAGTCACGGTCGCCATCGAGGGCTTCAAGCGCCTCGCGTAGGCTGCCGCAAACTTGTGGAATAGAGTTGGCTTCTTCCGGGGGCAGGTCATAAAGATCTTTATCCATGGCATCACCCGGATCGATTTTGTTCTCGATTCCATCGAGCCCGGCCATGAGAAGTCCGGCAAAAGCAAGATATGGGTTTGCCGTTGGGTCTGGGAAACGTGTTTCGATCCGCTTCGCCTTCGGGCTATGGCCAAACGGGATACGAATTGAAGCAGACCGATTGCGAGACGAATAAGCAAGCATGACGGGCGCTTCGAAGCCCGGTACCAGTCGCTTATAGGAGTTCGTAGAGGCATTTGTCAGCGCGTTCAGGGCACGAGCATGTTTGATGATGCCGCCGATATAATGCAGGCAGGTTTCGGATAGGTCTGCATAGCGGTCGCCAGCGAAGAGCGGCTTGCCACCGCTCCAGATCGACTGGTGGACGTGCATGCCTGATCCGTTATCGTTGAAATAGGGCTTCGGCATGAAGGTCGCCGTTTTCCCATAGGATGCCGCGACATTGTGGATGACATATTTGTAGCGCTGAAGCCGGTCCGCCATGGTTGTCAGCGTTGAGAACTTCATACCGAGCTCATGTTGGGCCGGGGCAACCTCGTGGTGGTGTTTTTCCGGCTCTAGGCCGATCTCACCCATCACGGAGAGCATTTCAGAGCGCATGTCCTGCTCTGAATCCACAGGCGGGACCGGGAAGTACCCGCCTTTCGGTCCTGGCCGATGGCCCATATTGCCCATTTCATATTCCTTACCCGTATTCGCGGGCAATTCGGTGGAGTCGAAACTGTAGCCTGTTTTATGCGGCTCGGTGGACCAGCGCACATCGTCGAACACAAAGAATTCAGCTTCTGGGCCGAAAAACGCCGTGTCGCCCACGCCTGAGGCTTTCAAATAAGCCTCAGCTTTCTTGGCCGTTGTGCGCGGGTCGCGATTATAGGCCTGGCCGGTAATTGGATCGAGAATATCGCAAATGATGGCGAGGGTCGTTTGCTGGAAGAATGGATCAATGATCGCTGTCGATGTGTCAGGCATCAAATTCATGTCGGACTCGTTGATGGCTTTCCAGCCCGCAACGGAGGAGCCATCGAACATCTGGCCGTCGGCGAAGAAATCTGCGTCCACCATCGATTTATCGAAGGTCACATGCTGTAGCTTGCCGCGTGGATCGGTGAACCTCAGATCCACAAACTCCACGTCTTTCTCTTGGATTAATTTCAGTATTTCGTCTGACATTTTCAGCCCTTTGTTTTTTGTCTTTCCCTGAAGCGGTTCACCCGATCCAGCAATTGGTCGATTTACGGTCGCCTCGCCCGGCTAGAGCGCTTGATCGCCCCGCTCGTTTGTACGGATGCGCACGGCTTCGGCAACGTCTGAAATGAAGATTTTGCCATCCCCGATCTTGCCGGTATGCGCGGCTGCGGTGATCACGTCGATGGCCTGCTCCACCGCATCGTCTGGGACAATGATCTCGATTTTCAGTTTTGGCAGAAAATCGACCACATATTCCGCGCCGCGGTAGAGTTCGGTATGGCCTCTTTGTCGTCCAAAGCCTTTGGCTTCCAAAACGGTCATACCCTGCATGCCCACCCCATGGAGCGCCTCTTTCACATCGTCGAGCTTGAACGGCTTTATAACAGCCTCGATTTTTTTCATTTTATAAATTCCCGGATTTCCTCACTGCCCTTTGAGTAGCTATCCCGTGCGGCGCTGGCGAGGCCCACTGTCAGAAAGCGTAAAGCGGCGAACCGGCCCGCACGGTCTTGGTGCTTGGGTGCACAATATCTGTGCATATGCAGATGGATTTTCAAATGGTGACGGGGGCGTCATTATTTGCTATGCGATATTTATTGACCAATTTGCCACTGCAAGGCCCGCCCCCATGTCAACACATCCTTTTATTGATCCACAACGCCCCAGAGCGCGGATCAAGCCCTTAACTGCCATGTCCCGGATGAAGCGTCTGATTGCCGACAAGGAAGATACCGAACAGGTCTTCCATATCATAGAGGCGCTCAACGGACGTATGACGCAGCAAAATCTCATACAGTTTGCATCGGCCCCCAAGGGCGCGAAGCGACTTGCCGAGCGCCGGTATTTGCCACCATTCCTGGATGATCATGACTGGATCCGCGCCTTGCCCGAAGGAACTGTCGGCCGGGCTTATGTCGACTTCATGGAGCGTGAAGGTCTCACAGCCCAGGGCCTCGTAGAAGAAAGCGAGAAGTTTCGGTCTAAGCTGTCCGCATTCGACGATGACCTGACCTGGTTCATCAATCGGCAACGCGATACCCACGATCTTTTCCATGTGCTGAGCGGATATGGCCGAGACGCGCTGGGAGAAGCATCGCTTCTGGCCTTTAGCCATGGCCAGAACCCGAGCCGGGGCATCCTCTTCATCGCCTTCATGGCGAGCCGGGAGCTTCAAAAAGTTTTGCCGCGTCAGGCTGATGTTATGGCGTGTTATCGGGAGGGTAAGCGAAATGGGGCTGCTGCATCCCGCATTGTTGAGGAGGATATCCTCGCTTTGCTGAAAGAGCCGCTCCAAGCCGCCCGTGAGCGGTTGGGTATCGCCAAACCGGTCGCCTATCGCCAGGCCCTTAAGGTTTGCGCGGACGCCGGTATTGGCGCCCATGACATCAACCCTGCCGCCGCGTGATTTATCTTGTTCGACATGGCGAGGCTGCTGCGAGCTGGGGTGACCATCCAGATCCTGGCCTGAGCGATGTAGGGCAAGCGCAGGCAAAAATGACGGCCGAGCGCCTTGTGGCGATGGGGGCGAGATTGCCCATTACCAGCCCGATGCAGCGCTGCCGGGAAACTGCTTTACCCTTTGAGGAACTCACCGGGCAGGCCGCTCGCCTGGAAGCCGCAGTTTCTGAAATTGTGACCCCAGAAGGGGTCGAAGATCGGGTGGCCTGGTTGAAGTCGGTGATGGCATCGACCTGGCCGGAGACCCTTAAAGCATGGCGCGAGGCGACCTTTGATGCGGTGAACGCCCTGCCGGACCAGAGCGTTGTATTTAGTCATTTTGTCGCCATCAACGCGGTTGTCAGCCGGATTTCTGGCGATCCGCGCACGGTCGTCTTTCGGCCCGGCCACGGGTCCATCACCCAGTTGGAGCGCGGCGCAGATGGCAAGCTCCAGGTCGCAGCACTTGGAGAAGAGGCCGCAACCCGGATCCTATAACTGGCGGATACAAACAGCTTTTATACCCTTGCGATGGGGACGGCGCTGGTCTAAGGCATCGCCCGCGTGGACCGCAAAAACGGACGCGGATGTGGCGGAATTGGTAGACGCACCAGATTTAGGTTCTGGCGCCGCGAGGCGTGGAGGTTCAAGTCCTCTCATCCGCACCGTATTGGGCACGTGACACGGGCCTTTCAGTGTGACATAAGCCGCGCCTTCACATTAGGTTTAACTGATCGAACGCGTTTGCACGCCTGCTGCAAACTTCAAGGACGAGAGACATGGAAGTCACCGAGACAAAAGCTGAGGGCCTGAGCCGCACATTTAACGTTCGCGTGCCGGCGTCGGAGCTCCAAGCTAAGCTCGATAGCCGGATTGAAGAGATCCGCCCGCAAATGAATCTCAAGGGATTCCGCCCCGGTAAGGTGCCGGCGTCCCATGTGAAGAAAATGTTTGGTAAGTCGATCATGGGTGAGCTGATCGAAGGCCTTATGGGAGAGACGAACCAGAAGGCGCTGGACGATGCGAATGTACGTCCGGCGTCCCAGCCTGACGTCCAGCTTGACGGGGAAATCGACCCCGTGTTGGAAGGCAAAGCTGACCTGTCCTATGACATGCATGTCGACGTTATGCCGGACTTCGAGCCCGCCGATATTAAAGTGCTTGAGATTGAGCGCCCGGTAACGCCGGTTGGCGATGATGACGTCAACGAAGCGCTGACAAAACTTGCCGAGCAAAACCAGAAGTTTGAAGCGCGTGGCAAAACAGCCAAGGCGCGAGACGGTGATGCGGCGGTTATTGATTTCGTTGGAAAAATCGACGGGGAAGCTTTTGAAGGCGGCACTGCGGAAGAACAGGCCGTCGTGATTGGCGCTGGCCGTTTTATCCCCGGCTTTGAAGAGCAGCTTGTTGGCGTGAAGGCCGGTGAAGAGACAGAGATCAATGTTACCTTCCCGGACGACTATCCGTCGGAGAACCTGAAGGGCAAGGATGCGGTCTTCGAGGTGAAAGTCATCGAAGTTCGTGAACCAAAAACGCCTGAAATCGATGAGGATTTCGCCAAGAACTTCGGCCTTGAGGGGCTTGAACAGCTGCGCGAGATGATGACCCAGCAGATCCAGGGCCAACACGATGCTGCGTCCAGGCAAAAGGCCAAGCGGGCGCTTTTGGATGTTCTTGACGAGCAACACAGCTTCGATCTGCCCCCCAAAATGGTCGACCAGGAATTCGATCAGATCTGGGCCCAGCTCCAGCAGGAGAAAGAAGCCGGAAACCTGGACGAGGAAGACGCTGAAAAGTCTGATGAAGAGCTGAAGACCGAGTATCGCCAGATTGCCGAGCGGCGCGTTCGCCTTGGTCTTGTGCTGGCCGAGATTGGCCGCGCGGCGGAAGTTCAGATCTCTGAACAGGAAGTCCAGCAGGCCGTTATCGCCGAGGCGCGCAAATTTCCCGGGCAGGAGCGTGAAGTCGTCGAATTCTTCCAGAAAAACCCTGGCGCGCTCGCCCAGGTTCGGGCACCGATCTATGAGGAAAAGGTTGTTGACCACATTCTCGACGTCGCCAAGGTGACGGACAAAGACGTCGCCAAAGACGAACTATTTGCCGAGGTCGAAGAGCTCTAAATCCCCGCCCAATATGCCTCATATGAGGGCCTCAAAATTTAAGTGAGGCCCTCAACGTTTCTAGGGCATCTGAATTCAAGATCGGCCGGTTTGGGTTGCTGGCTTATAGCGTCTCTTTTTCTGACCGTGTATGTCCAAAAGCCTGGGGCATAGAACGGCTAAAACACCCGCACCTCTTGCTGGCGAAGTTCAGCTTGAACCTCTGCTATATTGACGGCATCCAGGGCGCAGTCCGTTCGGATCGACAAAGCGGCCG
Organism: Pseudomonadota bacterium; assembly: GCA_038532405.1. Classification (GTDB taxonomy): domain Bacteria; phylum Pseudomonadota; class Alphaproteobacteria; order Caulobacterales; family Hyphomonadaceae; genus CALLCD01. Next base: position 10,782 of record JBCBAO010000020.1, read on the forward strand.
CTATGCCTGCCCCTTGGCCCGATACCGCGCAGCAGGCCATGTTCCGTGTCGCGGCGTGGGCAATTTTTTCTCCGCCGATCGCCCGGCCAGCCACCAGCAGGCCCTCAATGCCTTTCGGCAACATCGCTCGATAGGGAATTTGTATGTACCGACCCGTGGTCGGGAGGATCAGCACGCCATAGCCATCGATAAATTCTGGATAAATACCGATACTGTCCTCGAACCGGCCCTGTTCCCGGACATCTGTCTCCGTCATGTTGTAAATCGCGTCGATCTTGCGTGTATCCCGAATGCCAATCGTCATCCCAAAGTTTCGCAGCCGGGCCGCCGCGCAGCCGGGCGTGTAGGCCTTTAGCGCATTGATGGCGTGCATGGCTTGTTTGCGCCCTTCCATTTCAAAGCGGGTCATACTGTCAGGATCCGTCCCGTCGCAGCCTGCCAGGTGGACGAGGTTCATATAGGTCAGCTCGCCGCTGTCATGTACCGCGCCCCAGGTGCCTGCAATCGTCGTCATGTCTGCCGGGATCAAGCCTTCGCGCCGGGCATGGTCAAACGGCTTGCCCAGATAGGGGGAGTACATGTCGTCCTCCTTGCCGGAGGTTTCGACCTGCCATTCGCCATTGGACCAATCTGAATAGGTTTGCGGATCTGCTTTCACGCCTTCGATGAACTTTTGTTTGTCGACACCGGCAATGTGAAACATGACCGATGCGGCCTGCATCTCTTCCACCGGCGTTTTAATGACGGGCGCGCCCATCATCCGGGCAAGATCCGCATCGCCGGTTGCATCAATGACACGTTCGGCGAGAACGGCCTCGCGCCCGGCCTTGGATTCCACGATGACGCCAGTTATCCGATTGCCATCGCGGATCGGTGCCACGACGAGGCGATGTAGCATTGGATGGATTCCGGCCTCCTCGACGAGCGCATCGGCAACCAATTTGAACCCTTCGCTATCGAGTTCATAGGACAGGGACTGACTTTCCGGAACGGCCGCCCCCATGGCCTTGGCCCGATCTTCAAATTCGCGGCCTATGCCGCCGGCTTCCACCGTCTGCTCGTGGCGATACCAGGCAAACCCTTCGACGCCGACGGTCGTAATATTGCCACCAAAGCACCCAAAGCGTTCCAAAAGCGCAACGCGCACACTCATACGTGCGGCTGCGAGCGCCGCTGCCAGTCCGCTTGGGCCAGAACCGACAACGAGAACATCCGTTTCATGAATGACTGGCGTTTCGCGCGGCGCTTCGGTGATGGTTTGAATCATAGGGCGGCCCTTTTTGACTGCTCTTCCCGCTCTGTCGCTTTGGCAAAGCGTTCGCCTTTAGAAGAAAAGACTATTCCTGCCAATTGCGAGGTCGATTGCAACGCCGACCAGGCATTCAATCTTTTGGATCTTTGGCTCATTCAGCGAATTGTGGATCGGCGGCGTGATCGGACGTTAAATACTTTAGGCGCCAAGCGGCCGCTGCGCCGATCAGGCCGCATGCACCGATACCGCTGAAATAGAGGATGTATCCGGTATGGCCTGGATAGGTTTCCAACAGATGGGCATTTATGAGGGGAAGATAGATGTCAGGTGCGTAGCCGACAAAGGATAGAATTCCGATTGCGAGTCCCTTGATGCGGTTTGGAACACCTGCATCGTCAAGCGTTCCCCAAAAAAGGCCGCGCAAGGCGTAGGTAATCACGCCGATAAACAAAACGATGACGATCAGCAGGGTCGCCCCGACGGTTTTCGGCACAAAGGACAGCGAGACCATTGAGACGGTTGCGACCATTAAGAGCCACCCCAAAACACCGCTCCGGTTTAGAAAATCGCCGGCGAGGCCCGCGGCGATGCCACCTATCGGCCGCGTCCAGAGTTTCGCAACCGTGATGGCGCCAACGGCGACCGCGCTGAGCCCATAGATTTTTTGCAGATAGCTGGAGAACGAATAGGTCGCCCAGAAAAACTGGTAGCTTGTCAGAATGATGATGCCGACGAGCCAGACTTTTTCGTTTTTGAGAATGATTTTGAGAGTGTCGAGAAGGTCGCCGCCGGTTTGTTGCGGGGCCTCTGTAGGGTCGCCAGCCGGATCATCTTTTGTGTCATCCAGAAAAAAGAAGGCGAGTGGGGCGACCAGCCAGAGCGCGGCGACATAGATGTATATAACGGTTTGGAGGGCAAGATCATTGGACCGGCCAAGTGCGTTTACCACATAGGCAAAGGCAGCAATTGCGATGGTTGCGAGCACAGCTTCCACCAGGCCCCGCCCCCCCTCCAGGAAACCAAAAAAACGTCCTTGCTCCTTCGGACCGGCAAGGATCGAAACGGCCTTGATATGTGCCGACCAGAAAGCGAGCCCGGTCGTCAGGCCCCAGAAGAAGAAAATGATACGGATCGAACTGGCACCGGGTATGGTGGAGAACCAAGCGCCTATTGCGCCGGTGGCAAGCAAAGACCCAACAATCAGCGCGCGCGGTTGAACCCGATCGGCAAGCCAACCGCTCGGCACAAAGCTGACGGTAAACATGATCCCCAAAATCACATAGCCTTGGCTGAGCTGGGACAAGGTTATCTCGAAGGTCTCAAGAATTGTAACCTCGAAGTTTTGGCGCAGATAAAGGAGCGGGTATAGCACGCCGGCGCTTAGGATTATCACGCCGAGCTGCCCATACCGCTTGAGTGTGGCGTTCATACAGCCCCTCCCTCCATCATCTTTGTTTTATGATATCTGCTGCTTTTTCCGCCACCATCATGGTGGGCGCATTTAGATTTCCGTTGGGGATGGTTGGGAAGATAGACGCATCCACGACGCGGAGATTCTCCACACCGCGCACGCGGCATGATGGGTCCAGGACGGCCATCGGATCCCCATCCGCGCCCATTTTGCATGTGCAAGACGGGTGATAGGCGCTCTCAACATTTTCCCGAACCCAGGCATCAATCTCGTCATCTGATTCCACTTCGATGCCGGGTTGGATCTCGTCGCCGCGATAAGCCTCCAGTGCAGCTTGCGAAAGGATATTCCGTGTTAGCCGAATGACATTTCGCCAAGTGTGCACATCTGCCTCGGTGCTGAGATAGTTGAAGAGAATGTTTGGATGATCATCCGCGCGATTGGAGCGAATTTCGACGTGCCCGCGGCTGCTGGCTTTGTTGGGCCCGACATGGACCTGGTAGCCATGGCCGTCGAACGCTTTCTGACCATCATAGCGGATCGCAGCCGGTAGGAAATGATACTGGACGTCAGGCCACGCTCGCTCCGGGGAAGATTTTATAAAAGCGCAGGACTCAAAATGGTTGGTTGCCCCGAGGCCGGAACGGAAGAGGACCCATTGTAGGCCAATCAGGAACTTGCTGAGCGGATCAAGCTTACCGTTCAGGGTGATCGGCTGTTTGCATTTGTACTGAAAATAAACCTCCAAGTGATCCTGGAGGTTTTGCCCGACCCCTGGCAGGTCATGGATGACCTCCACACCAGCTGCTTTCAATACATTGCCTGGACCGATACCGGACACTTGCAAGATCTGCGGGGAGCCAATCGAGCCTGCCGAGAGAACAATTTCGGCATTGGCACGAAAGACTTTGCGCTGGTCACCGACGAGAACATCAACACCGACAGCTTTTCTGCCCTCGAAGATGATGCGCTGCACGTGGGCCTGTTTGACGATGGTCAGGTTTGGCCGGCTCCGCGCGGGTTTCAAGTAAGCTTGCGAAGTTGATGCGCGTGCGCCGTTCGCGACGTTCATCTGCATAGGGCCGAACCCTTCCTGGTTCGCGCCATTATAGTCGGCCGTATAGGGATAGCCGGCCTCCAGGCCTGCATCGATAAAAGCCTGATAGAGCGGGTTGAGCTGCATTTTGTTGCCAGTGGTGACACGAACAGGGCCGAGCCGGCCGCGGAATTGGTCGTCCCCGCCCTGCCAGTCCTCCAGGCGGCGGAAGAATGGAAGGCAATCTGCGAACGACCAGCCCGCCGCGCCATGCTGTTCCCACTCGTCAAAGTCTCTTCGATTGCCGCGTACAAACACCATCCCGTTTATCGAGGATGACCCGCCAAGGCCGCGCCCGCGCGGGCAGTCGAGTATGCGGTTGTCTAGACCTGGCTCAGGGGCGCTCGTGTATCCCCAATTGTAGCGTTTCATGTTCATCGGATAGGAGAGGGCCGTTGGCATACGAATGAAGAGGCTCTCATCGCTGCCACCGGCTTCCAGCAAAAGGACCGAATGCTGACTTTGCTCGGACAGGCGATTGGCGAGGACACAGCCCGCCGACCCTGCGCCGATAATGATGTAATCGAATTGCGCCATGGTGATCCGGCACCCGTCCTTACTTATTCTGAACCATTCCGAAGTGTGTTGAGCGACCCCTGAACGATCAAACAGGCTGCCCATTCACCCGCCGAAGACGAGACCGATCATCAAAACGGCTCTTAGCTTTATTGCGACCCTTTTCTAATAAGCTGTATCGACATCGCCAAGTTCGACATACACGGATTTGATCTGTGTGTAGTGTTCGATGGCTGCGCGGCCATTTTCGCGCCCAATGCCAGATTGTTTATACCCCCCGAACGGCATTTCGACGGGCGTGATATTGTAGTTGTTGATCCAACATGTGCCGGCTTTTAGCGCTGCAATGACGCGATGTGCACGCTGGAGGTCTTTTGTGAAGATGCCCGCCGCAAGGCCCATGTCGGTATCGTTCGCGCGTGCGATGACCTCCGCCTCATCGTTAAATTTCAGGACCGACATGACCGGGCCGAAGATCTCTTCGCGGACAATCGTCATCTCGTCCGTGCAGTCTGCGAAGATGGTCGGCTGGACAAAACACCCCGCCTCGAAGCCCTTCACCTCAACCTGTTCGCCGCCATAGACCAAGCGCGCGCCCTCGGCCTTGCCTGTCTCGATATAGCCAAGCACTTGCTCCATGTGGGGGCGGTGAATGAGGGCTCCCATATGGGTTTCAGGATCCATGGGGTCGCCGATAATGATCTTCCTCGTGCGCGCACAAAGAGCCTCAAGGAATTCGTCGTAAATGTCGCTATGGACGAAAACGCGTGTGCCATTGGAACAGATCTCGCCCTGGGTATAGAAATTGGCCATCATCGCGGCTGAGACAGCGTTTTTGAGATCGCTGTCCTCAAAGACAATCAGCGGAGATTTCCCGCCGAGCTCCATGGTGATGTGTTTGAGGGTGGTTGCCGCGGCACCCATGATTTTCTTGCCCGTGCCAACTTCGCCCGTGAGGGAAATTTTCTGAATTCCGGGGTGCGCGACGAGGGCGGCTCCGACGCGCCCGTCCCCCTGCACAACATTGAACACGCCATCTGGTACGCCAGCTTCTGTGTAGATTTCGGCGAGTTTAACCGCTGTTAGTGGGGTAAACTCCGATGGCTTGAAGATCATAGCGTTGCCGCATGCGAGCGCCGGTGCGGATTTCCAGCAAGCGATCTGAAGCGGATAATTCCACGCACCTATGCCAGCGCATACACCGAGCGGCTCGCGGCGGGTGTAGAAGAACGCTGATTTTAGATCGACTTGCTCGCCATGGAGGCTGGCTGCAATCCCGGCATAATATTCGAGACAATCGGCGCCCGACGCGACATCGACCACCGCGGCCTCCTGAATGGGTTTGCCAGTGTCGAGCACTTCAAGTTCGGCAAGCTCTTGATTGCGGGTACGCAGGAGCGCCGCGGCGCGCATAAGTATCCGTCCACGTTCAGCGCCGGTCATGCCCGACCAGGCGTCGAAGCCCTTTTGCGCCGCCTGGACGGCCGTTTCGATGTCTCCATCGGTTGCGTGGGGGATGTCGGCGAGTACCTCTCCGGTGGCGGGATTTCGTGTTTCGAACGTCGGATGCCCCGGTGAGGCATGGATGGGGTTACCGGAAACATGCATGAAGGCGTCGGGAAT
>JBCBAO010000021.1:0-16601 GCA_038532405.1 Pseudomonadota bacterium
GTTTCCAAATGCGCATTGAAGCGTTTCAGAAAGGCTCGGGCACGGTGCTCCGCCTTTTCAGCAGCCTGGGGCAATTGCGGCTGCTCCAAGGGAGCCATAACCGGATGGGTGTTTCGAAACCAAACAGCAAATGGCATCATCCACATAAGTTCGACCCGCCGTTCCCACATTTCGATCTCCCCTTTTTCGAAGGGTGTTTCACCGAGCAGATTAGGGTCTGGCCAAAGCGCCTCAAAATAGGTGCAAATGGCCTGGCTTTCGGTGAGCGTTCGACCATCCTCAAGGACCAAAACAGGCACTTGGGACATGGGGCTCAAGGCGCGATATTCTGGTGTCCTGTGCTCTTGTTTTATGATCGAGATTTCCTCAATCTCAACCTCATGCAGCCGCCCTTTGGCGCGCAAAAACATAACCGCGCGCTCAGGATTTGGAGCTTTTGGCGCATGGTATAATTTCATTTGGGAATCCAATCAGCAAGTCATTTGGTGTTAACACGCATGCACTGAATGACCTATTTTTGTAAAGGCAAGTCGCGCCCTAGAAGACAAGCTTTATGCCTCCAGACACCGTGCGTGGTTGCCCGGGCCTTGCCCGTCCCGCAGGCGCAAAAAAGGGCGCGTCAGCAAAAACAGCAAAATTGTTATCTGTTATGTTTTCAATACGGATCTCAGCGGCGATATGATCCGAAATTCGCCATTCACCCAAGAGCGTTAGAATGAACTCGTCTTCAGTAAACAGAGTGTTTGCGCTGTTCAATGGCCATTGGCCGAGGTGGCGCAGACGGGCCGTCGTGGTGACTTTGTTGTAAAAAACCGGCGTCCAATTGAGCGTTAAATTGCCAATCGTTTGGGGAGCCTCTTCAATCTGATTTCCATCGAAGGGGCTGCCGGGTTCGGCCGCAAATTGGCGAAACTCGAAATCCTGATAGGCAAATGCAAGTTGTGCGTCGAAGCCATATGGCAGCTTGGCATTTGCGGCAAATTCGACGCCAGCAAAGCGTGACGAGCCTGCATTGATTGAGATGTTGCCCGCGGCCGTTTGAACGTCCGTTACCACACCGTCGCGTGTCACCTGCCAATACCCGATCAATTCGGTAGAGATGGACGAATTGAGCCATGTGGCACGCCAGCCAATCTCGCCGGAATCAGCGGTCTCAGCGGTAAGCTCAAACTCGGCCTGCCCCTCTTCCAGTTCATAAAGCTCGCTGGCGCGCGGTGTGCGAAACCCCCGGGCATAGCGCGCAAACAATTGGTGTTCATCCGAGACTTGCCATAGCAAGCGCACCTTCGGACTGAACTCGTCGAATGTGTCTATACGGTCTTCGACTTGAAACCGCGCATCCCCGGGCACCTCAATGAGGTTATTGTCGAAGTCATAACGCAAGCGATCATACCTTAGCCCTAGCGTGAGAGTAATGCCGGAAAAAATCTCCCGCTCATGCTGGATATACGGTGAGTAAGCATTGAAACCCACATTGTAATCAAATTGCACTCCTTGCAGGAAAAGGTCGCCGAAAACCACGGTATCAGGTGCTGACTGGTCAAGCAGCAGATCAAAATCTGTAAATTCGAGATCAACACCAACGATTGTCGTTGACCCATCGGCGTGGTCAAAATAGGCGCGCGGAAGCAAGCCAAATGTATCAACATCCGCAATTTCGCGCGGCGCGGTAGCGGGTTGAAACGTTAGTGTTGAGGCAACCTCTTGGGATCGGTAATAAGGGGTCACTTCAAATCTTGAAGCACCCAGGACCGTTTCTGTTTCATAGCTGATTTTTGTTTGCGCTCTAAAGTATTCTACGTCCTCTTCGGCCTCCTCAGGATCAATCAGCGGGCTGAGGCCAGAGCCGAAAACATTACCGGCTTCAAAGTCAGCAAACGGAATACTCGTCGCACTCTCGGTAAAGCTATCTGTATAGGTAATAACCGTATCGGTCGCCCATGTGCCGTTGTCAAAACCATGGCGCACAAGCCCATGGGCCCGCCGAAAGGCCGTCTCGTCGCGGAAACCGCCCTCCCCCGCGACAGCACCTGTAACGCGAATGGATTGGGTGTCGGACAAAGGAACATTTAAGCTTGCCGCAACATCGAATAGGCCAAACTCCCCGCCCCTCGCTCGCAAATTGCCCGTCAACGTATCTTCAGTCCCCTGGGAGTTTGCCGCGATTACGCCGGTAAAGGCATCCGAGCCATAAAGCGCAGTGCCGGGTCCACGCAAAACCTCTACTGACCCAGGGCTTGCAAGCGCAGTAGAGTATCCAAGGGCAGACTGATCGAAAAACACGGATGATTGAAGTGGAACACCGTCCTCAAGAAACAAAGTCCGATTGTCAAACGATAGCGTATTGCGGATCTGTGGCGTTTCTCGTGGCCCGTTGAGGCCGGAAAAAAATACACCCGGCACATCCGCGAGCACGTCGCCCAGTCGAAGTGCGTTCAACGCTTCGATCTCTTCGCCGGAAATAATGGCAACTGAAGCGGCCGTGTCGTTAAGCCCTGACGGACGGCCAGAAACGATAACAGGGGCTAGAACAGTCGCCAGCTGATTGACAGCCGATGCATTTGCCGCGGATGCAGGCGGACTGCTCGTTGTATCGGCCGTTTGCGCATTAGTTTGCGTTAAGCCCGGCCCAATCAGACAGGCAGCCGCCATCATTGGTGGTAATCGACGGATGGACATTCTATTCAACTCCCAAGGAAGAGCGCCGCCGGCAGCGCGCCAACAACGGCACCGGACAAACAAGTCGCCAGAGTACCGGCAAGCAGCGTTTTCCAGGCGAGGTCGAGAAATGTCTCCCGGCGGGCGGGCTCAATAATCGTCAGGCCACCTATCAATATACCAATCGAACCAAAATTGGCGAACCCGCATATGGCGTGGGCTGTAATGATACGGGTTCGTGGCGTCATCTCGTCCACTGGCACATTTGCAAGGTCCAGGAAGGCGATAAACTCCGTTAAAACGGTCTTAACCCCCATGAGTGAACCGGACTGCGCAGCTTCATCCCAAGGAATACCGATCAGATACATAAGCGGCGCGAATAGCCATCCAAGCAGCCACTGAATAGATAAACCAATCGGCGCACCCGATGCGTCGCTGCCCACCGAAATCGGCAATGCGCCCAACGCTGCATTCACAAGGTAAAGAATGGCCAATGCCGCAATCAACATGGTTGCAATGTTCAAGACGATTTTCATACCGTCTGCCGCGCCAGTCGAAAAAGCATCCATGGTCGATTGATAAGTGAAGTCCGGCTCATGGGCGCGCTGATCTACAGGTGTCGTCTCCGGCACCATAACCAAAGCCAAGGCAACGGCCGCTGGTGCGGCCATGAAGGATGCCGTCAACAACTGTGCCAGTGGATTGCCCATCACCGGTTCCAGAAAGGTGACATAGACAATCAATACAGAACCGGCGATGGTCGCAAAGCCAGTTGTCATGAGGATAAACAGTTCGGACCGGGTCATCTGCTTCAAATAAGGCCGGATCAAAACGGGCGCTTCGGTCATGCCCATGAAGACATTTGCCGATACGGCAAGAGAAGTTGCGCCCCCAAGGCCCATAGCCCGCTGAAACACGACGGCAAACCCTTTGGTGATCCAGCGAAGAATATGCCAGTGCCATAGCATTGCAGACAATGCGGCGACCACAATGACAATCGGCAATATCTGAAAGAAAAAAACCGGCGGGGTCTGGGGCCCATCAAGCACAGTGATGTTTTGGGGATAAAGCGAATTATCACCGACATATCCGAACACAAAATTAGTGCCCGCTCGGGTCGCCTCCTGCAAGGCGTCCACCACAATATTGGCTTGGAATAGCGCATCGCGGATTGGTGGGACACCAAACAAAATCAGCGCAAATGCGAATTGCATAAACACTGCACCAATCACGATTTTCCAGGGAAATTGCCGCTTATTTTCGGAGATAGCAAACGCAATTGCGAAAATCACAAGAATGCCAATCAGCGCCCGCGCATTGTCCCAGCCCCACTCCATGGACACTGTCCTCTCTCAACTCTCTTCAGCCAAGGCTTAGCTCGGCTGTACAAACGGCTCTACAGTTTCTTGCACCGACGCCTAAAAAAACGGGCTCCGACAATCGGAGCCCGTTCAACTGTTCGTTGGCCTGATCTACGGGTTTGTTTCAACCGCCCATTTTGCAAACACAGATCTTGTGGCCATCAGGATCGAGAAAATATGCGCCATAAAAGAAGCCGGGAACCCTTTCGCCGGGAGCACCGTCGTCAGTCGCACCAAGTTCAAGCGCCTTTTTATAAACCCGATCAACGGTGTCCGTATCGGGTGCCCCCAGGGCAGGCATTGTCCCATTGCCACATGTCGCTGCGTTTTCATCATAGGGACCACCTACGGCTAGCATCGCGGAGCCCGGCCCAGTTCCGTAAAAGTAAAGCCGACCATTATCAAACACTCGTTTGGCCCCGAGTTCAGCCAAAAGCGCGTCGTAAAAGGCAAGCGCTCTTTCGATATTGTTCGAGCCAATTGTCACATACGCTAACATTTCCAATCTCCCTGCATTTGCAACTGATTCTGCACGCGGTATCGAACACGCTCCTCACAGGCTGGCAAGGGTTCACCCTACGTCGCGCTTGACGTTTACGTGAACGGATGCTGCAACGCGGCGAATTTTGCGTCGATTTATCATTAGGAGCCAATACATGACCGACATCCGTTTCGATAACCGCGTAGCGATCGTCACCGGCGCTGGGGGCGGGCTGGGACGCTGCCATGCGCTGGAACTGGCACGGCGTGGAGCCAAGGTTGTGATCAATGACCTCGGCGGAGCTATGGATGGCTCGGGCGGAAACTCCGCGGCGGCTGAGGCCGTTGTTGCGGAAATCGAAGCCATGGGCGGCGAAGCAATGGCAAATGGTTCCTCAGTTAGCGACGATGCTGGCGTCCAAAAGATGATCGACGACACGATGGCCAGGTTCGGCCGGATCGACATCCTCATCTGTAATGCTGGCATTCTGCGTGATCGTTCGTTCAGCAAAATGTCCATTGAAGACATTAATCTGGTTCTGGATGTCCACCTTCGCGGCACCTTCAAGCCCATCAAAGCAGCATGGGATATCATGAAAAACCAAGGTTATGGGCGGATCGTCGTAACGACCTCGTCGACCGGCCTCTACGGCAATTTTGGGCAAGCCAATTACGGTGCGGGCAAACTTGGCGTGGTCGGTATCATGAACACCTTAAAAATTGAGGGGGCAAAATATGACATTAAAATCAATACAGTCTGCCCTATCGCTGCAACGCGCATGACCGAAGGCATTATGCCACAACCAATGCTGGATGCGCTCAAACCAGAATACGTCACGCCGGGTGTTATGAACCTTGTCAAAGAAGATGCCCCAAGCGGCATGATCCTTTCCGCTGGCGCAGGGGCCTTTTCAATGGCTCAAATCGTCGAAACGAACGGCGCTTTTGTAGGACAAGGTGACGCCTTGTCTGCAGAAGCAGTTGCGGCAAAGTGGGATGAAATAACCGATACATCCACCCAAACCCACTTCAATGCCGGGAATGAGCATGGCGCGAATATATTCGCACGCATCAGCGAAGCGACCGGTGCATAACTTTCAATGATTGGGCAGGCGGCGTTGACCGAAAAGGTCAATCCGCCTGAACCACGGGCTCAGTCAGGCGCTTCATACTCGCGCGCATGATTTGGCGACGCCTCAAACTCAACAGCGTCTCCAACATCGGTTCAGCAACGACAAGAAGTTCTCTCATCTCGCTCGTCTTATTTTGACTGTTCTTATGGAATTCGACCACACGCGCGAAGTCCGCAATTATGCAATCTGCCGATTTTGTCACAATCCTAATCCCCAATTACAATATCAAATAGCCAAACTTAGGCCCGCCCTACATTGGGATAACAAAACTGGGCGATAGCGAAACACTACAAATGAAGGTTATGAATGGGATCTGGACCATATTAACGGCCCGATTCATCAGGGGGTGCCGTAACGAGAGCATAAGGTGACAATTGTGGCAGCTAGCACAAAGCAGAGCCTAGCATCTTTGCGGCGTGCTCACGCTCGCAAAGCCTAAATTGCCTTAAAGAAAAGCAAGGTGCGAAATTATGTTTTGTGAAACCAGGTTGCGCTGGCACGGTGCTAAAATGCGTTATTTCCTATTTGTGCTCTTCGCGACAATTTCTGTCTCCGCTTGCGCGACCACGCCCCCCACATCGGCCGAGCAATCGAACATCTGCGAAATCTTCGACGGCAGGAAGAGCTGGTATCGCGCGTCTGCCCGGGCTGAGAAACGTTGGGGCGCGCCGATAGAGCTGCAGATTGCAATCATTAAAACCGAGTCCAACTTCGATAAGGACGCCCGTCCACCACGTGGGCGACGGAAATTTTTCGGGCTTGTGCGCGGGGATCGCCCTTCCAGCGCCCGCGGATACGCCCAGGCCCTCGATGGCACCTGGGACGAGTACAAATCCGCGACTGGAAATGCCGGCGCAAGCCGATCGGATTTTTCGGACTCGGTTGATTTTGTTGGCTGGTATGTGGCCAGGTCGTCCCGGCAAGCTGGCATCCCCCTCGGAAGCGCTCGTTCACAATATCTCGCCTACCATGAGGGACCGGGCGGCTTCACTCGCGGCACATGGCGGGGAAATTCGCGCCTCATTTCGACAGCCGATCGTGTCGCCTCAGATACCAATTTATTTGAGCGGCAACTGCAAGCCTGTGAGCGGCGCCTGAAGCGCCGTGGCTTGTTTGGCTAAATCAGGCTTGCGTTAAGCTCAGCCAACCTTCGTCTCATCAAGGGCTGCTTTATACGCTTTGGCTGCCTCTTTTCGCCGGTTTTGTGATCCCACAAAGGCAGAGAACACCCCAAGCTCTGTGTTCGGCGCTTCTCCCCTAGCTAGGTGTTCGATCTGCGCCGCGAACCACCCCATCATCCCAAAACCGTTGATTGCCTTTATTAGTCCAAAGGGGGAATTACGTCCCAGGAAACGGGTCGGACCAAGGCTCAGCTGATTTTCCCAGTCCGTCGTACTGTCAATCTCACCGCTAATAAGTTTCTGGGGGGCATCAGGGTCGGCACACAGTGGCCTCGCCAGACCGATAAGATCAGCCTCCCCGTCGGAGAGCACAGCGTCCATGGCGACCCGAGATCGGAAACCGCCGGTGACCATGATCGGCATCTTCGATCTCTTTTTGACCTGTTTGGTATAGTCAGCGAAATACGCTTCGCGAGCCCTCGTGCTTTCGGCGACGTCTTCTGCTTCTGCCGGTTGGAAGCCTTCGATACCCGCCATCTTGGGTTGCTCATAATTGCCACCCGAAAGTTCGAGGAAATCCAGACCTTCGGCGTTCAACATATCAATAACCGATAGGCACTCAGCAAACGTGTATCCACCCTTTTGGAAGTCAGACGAGTTCAACTTTGCGGAAACTGAAAACCCGTCCCCCGTTGTGGCTTTAACCGCGCGGATGCTTTCAATGAGCAGCCGGGCCCGGTTTTCAAGGGACCCGCCCCATTGATCGCGTCTCCGGTTGGCGATCGGCGAAAGAAACTGGGAAATCAGATATCCATGGGCGGCATGGATCTGAACCCCATTGAACCCTGCATCACGGCATACTCTTGCTGCGTGGGCAAATTTGCTGAGAAGCGCGCTGATATCGTCTTCGCTCATGGGCGTGGGCTGTGCGAACTGCCCCCCCGGCATATTCAGCACGACATCACTTGGGCCGAATGGTTCAGAGTTCACAACCTTCGGCGTCTGTCGTCCCGCATGGGAAAGTTGCACAACAGACAGGCAACCATTGCGCGACGCTGCTGCGGCCCATGCGGCCAACATCTCCATATATTGATTTGAAACCGGGCCATCGATCACAACATTGGCCGGATCCTCCAAATGCATCCGGTCAACCTGCACATTTCCGGTGATCTGCAAACCAAGGCCGCCATCGGCCCAGCGACCATACAAACGCACATGACCATCATGGGCCTGATTGTCCGGTCCGGCGATACATTCTGTCATCGCGGCCTTGACGAGACGGTTCTGAAGCGTCAGCCCAGATGGCAGAGTTAAAGGATCATTAATCGTAACGGGCATGAATCACTCCAAAAGAGACCGAGTCGGTCTAAAGGACTTATCATGGCCAGTTCAAACCAAGCAAAGCTGTTCGACCAAATGACGCCAGACCGATCCGGCTACAGCGCAAAAGATATCGAGGTGCTCGAGGGCCTGGAACCCGTGCGAAAACGCCCAGGCATGTATATCGGAGGCACCGACGAGCGCGCGTTTCACCATCTCTTCGCTGAAGTTCTAGACAACTCCATGGACGAGGCCGTGGCCGGTCACGCTAGCCGTATTGAGGTTGAGCTTACAGCCGATGGCTTCCTGACCGTTATCGACAATGGCCGCGGTATCCCCATCGGAGAACACCCTAAGTTTCCGGGCAAATCAGCCCTCGAAGTTATCATGACCACCTTGCATGCAGGCGGAAAATTCTCTGCATCGGCCTATGAAACAGCGGGCGGGCTGCATGGTGTCGGTATTTCTGTCGTGAATGCGCTATCAGAACGCGTCGAAGTGGAAGTTGCCCCGTTACAAGGCCGCGCTCAAATGACTGCCGGTAAAGCTTCTTGTCCAAATGGTCTTGCAGATCAGCTCGACGAGGTTTTCAAAGGCAAAAATACCATTACGAGCGAGGCCTTTACCGGGCTTGTCGAAACGGCTGAAGGCAAGGTTGAATGGGCCATTGCCTGGACATCCGCCGGATTTGGCGAAGCAGATGGCTTTGCGCGATCATACTGTAACACCATTCCCACCCCAGACGGCGGCACCCATGAGGCCGGCTTTCGGTCAGCCCTGATCAAAGGGCTTCGAAATTATGGCGAATTAACCGGCCAGAAAAAATCAAATCTGATCGTGGCAGACGACCTGATGGGCCATTCCGGCCTTTTGCTGTCGGTCTTTATCCGCAACCCCGAATTCGTTGGGCAAACCAAGGACAAATTGTCCACAACCGCAGCATTCCGGCTCGTCGAAAATGCCGTTCGGGATCGCTTCGACCACTGGCTTGCAGGCTCACCAAAGGAAGCGGACAAGCTTTTCAATTGGGCCATGGAGCGGGCCGATGAGCGTGTGAGACGTCGTAAGCAAAAAGAGGTCAAACGCCAATCCGCTACCAGCCGTCTAAGGCTCCCAGGAAAGCTTGCAGACTGTTCGGACAAAGGGCCGGCCGGGACAGAATTGTTCCTTGTCGAAGGCGACAGTGCGGGTGGATCCGCAAAACAAGCACGGGATCGAGCGACACAGGCCATCTTACCGCTGCGTGGAAAAATCCTGAACGTTGTCAGCGCAACCGATGATAAACTCGCCAAAAACCAGGAACTTTCCGACCTTGCTCTTGCGCTCGGTATAAAATTTGGCACACGTTTTGATGCCGATGATCTGCGATACGACAAGATCATCATTATGACAGATGCGGATGTCGACGGAGCCCATATCGCAGCGCTTTTGATTACCTTCTTTTTTAAGCTCACACCTGGTTTGATCGAAAATGGGCGTCTCTATCTTGCGATGCCGCCGCTCTATTCGCTGTCGTATAAAGGCAAGACGGTCTATGCGATGGATGACGAGCAAAAAGAAGCGCTGCTGACATCTGAGTTTCGGACTAATGCCGACGTCAAAATCGGCCGCTTCAAAGGCCTTGGAGAAATGAATCCGGGCCAGTTGAAGGCGACCACAATGGATCCGGCCTCGCGAACCCTTGCCCGGGTTACATTGCCAGACGGTTTTGATGAACTGACCGAAATCAAGCCCGCCGAGCTCATCGAGACATTGATGGGCAAGAAGGCCGAATTGCGCTTCAAGTTCATTCAAGAGAACGCACAGTTCGTGGAAGATTTGGACGTCTAGCCACTCGCGCAATGCGCTATGAACTTTCATAATAAGGTGCCGTCTTCTCAAAATTAGAAATCGCACCTTGCGCGATATGAAGGTCTTGCGGTTTAAAGCGCAGAGATAGAAAACTCCGAGTGGCCTAAATGAAGAAATCATTATGCTGGATTGGGGCTGGTCTACTCGCGGCAACTCTCGTCGCTTGCACCCGTGGCATACCATCAAGCTCTGACGATAGGGTTTCGATAGATAAGGACCCTTATCCCTCAACCTACTCGGCCGGGGCGGCTGAGACGGTATTGATCACGAATACAACGATCCTGGATGGCATCGGCGGGTTCATTGAGTCCGGGTCGGTTCTGCTCGTCGATGGTCGAATTAGCGCTGTGGGAACAGACTTGACGGCCCCAGACGGGGCCACGGTCATCGACGGGTCGGACAAGTGGGTCACGCCAGGTATCATCGACAATCATTCCCATCTCGGGGTTTATCCATCCCCTGGCGTCGCGGCGCACGCCGATGGAAACGAGATAACGGCCCCCGTCACGGCGGAAGTTTGGGCTGAACACGGCGTCTGGCCCCAGGACCCCGGCTTTACCCGCGCCCTCGCAGGGGGCATCACGTCCATGCAAATTCTTCCAGGCTCTGCCAATTTGTTTGGGGGACGGGGTGTCATTGTCAAAAACGTCTTGGCGCGCACGGTGCAAGGTATGAAGTTCCCAGGCGCGCCATACACATTGAAAATGGCGTGTGGTGAAAATCCAAAACGCGTCTATGGGTCACGCAACCAGGCCCCTGGCTCACGTATGGGAAATTTTGCGGGATACCGCCAAACCTGGGCCAAAGCCGTGGAGTATCGCCGTGCCTGGAAGAAGTACGAAGCTGATGGCGGTGAGCCCCCTGCCCGGGATCTTGAACTGGATACGCTGGCCGGGGTCCTCGACGGCGATATTCTTGTCCACATGCACTGCTATCGGGCAGACGAGATGATCCAGGTGCTCGATATGGCCGAAGAGTTTGGCTACAAAATCGCATCATTCCACCACGGTGTTGAAGCCTACAAAATCGCTGACCGGCTTGCCGAAGCGGAGGCCTGTGCCTCGATCTGGGCAGACTGGTGGGGCTTCAAGATGGAAGCCTATGACGGTGTGCGGGAGAACCTGCCACTTGTGCACCAGGCTGGTGGATGCGCCATTGTCCACTCCGATAGCGATATTGGTATCCAGAGACTGAATCAGGAGGCGGCGAAGGCATGGTCCGATGGACGCCGCGCCGGCATGGAGATATCGCAAGCGGACGCGTGGACTTGGCTTGCCTCCAACCCAGCCAAATCCCTTGGCATCTTCGAGGAGACCGGGTCTTTGGAGCCTGGTAAAGCAGCAGATATCGTCATTTGGACGGGCGATCCATTCAG
The DNA here is from genome assembly GCA_038532405.1 of Pseudomonadota bacterium. Classification (GTDB taxonomy): domain Bacteria; phylum Pseudomonadota; class Alphaproteobacteria; order Caulobacterales; family Hyphomonadaceae; genus CALLCD01. Next base: position 11,300 of record JBCBAO010000021.1, read on the forward strand.
CGTTTATTCCCGCGCCGAGCAGGTCTTTATCGATGGGATCAAACGCTACGATTTGCACGATGATAGCCTGTTGCCTGTTACGGATTTCGAGCTTGGCCAACCCGGCGAAGGAGACCGCAAATGATCGGCAAGCTTTTGCATGGCACCGCGGTGGCCGCCCTGTTCGCGACGAGTTCGGCCCTTGCTGAGACCACCGCCATAACAGGGGCGACCGTTTGGTCCGGCACTTCGGATTCGCCGCTTGAAAACGCGGTTGTGATTATGGTCGACGGTGAGATATCAGCGCTTGGCGACATGACATTGGCCATTCCAGAAGATGCAACACTGATTGAAGCTGGCGGAAAGTGGATTACGCCGGGTATTTTTTCACCGTTTAGCCAAACGGGCCTCGTTGAAGTCAACGCCGAAGCCAGCACGAACGATACGGTGGCCGCAGAAGCAAAATATTCAGTAGCCCTGGATGCCGCTGATGGTTTTAACCCATCGGCCACCGCCATTGCCGTCACCCGGCTGGAGGGTGTTACGCGCATGGCCGTGGTCCCGTCTGCTGGCAAAACCCTATTCGCTGGCCAGGGCCTAATCGCAGATACTTCGGGAGCAGCCAACTCTGTAAATGAGGCGCAAGCTTTCCAATATATTGTCCTCGGCGAAGGCGGCGCGGCCTTGAGCGGCGGCTCCCGGCCTGCGGCTTGGGCAACACTGCGCGCGGCCCTTGATGATGCCCGCTCCTTCACGCGGCGCTATCTCGGCTCATCGGAGGGGGGCGCGCTAAACCGTGTTGATGCCGAAGCGCTCGTCCCGGCGGCCCGCGGACGCCAACTGATGCTCGTGCAGGTCCACCGTGCAAGTGATATTCGCCAGCTGCTGACATTCATGGAAGAGTTCTCTGACCTCGATATTGCGATCGTCGGTGCAAATGAAGGATGGCTGGTCGCAGATGAACTGGCGGCCGCCGGAGTTCCTGTCATCATTGATCCTTTCGACAACCTGCCAGCGTCTTTCGAGCAGTTGGGGGCGACCTCCCGCAATGCGGAAAGGCTGATTGCTGCGGGCGTGAAAACCTCTTTTGCCCATCTCGGCCAAAACAGTCACCAGGCCCGCCTCGCCCTGCAAAGCGCTGGCAATGCCGTTGCGGCAGGTGTTGACCCAGCCGATGCGATCCGCGCCATAACGTCGGCCCCGGCTGACCTGTTCGGCTTTGACGATCTTGGCCGCCTGGAAGTGGGCGCAACGGCCGACCTCGTCATCTGGGACGGTGACCCGCTGGAGGTGACCTCGGCCCCGGAGGCGGTTTATATCAACGGCGAAGCCCAGCCGATGGAGAGCCGTCAAACGAAGCTGCGCGACCGTTACATCTCTCTGGACGAAACCGACCTGCCGCTCGCTTACCGCAAATAGCGTTTTCGCTTTTATACCGACGGAGCCTGGAACCCGGGTACATCTTCTGCGGTTTTCTGACGACGCCAGGATTGTGGCAGGGCCAGCAGAAGGGATGATGCCACGAAGATTGACGAGTATGTCCCGACAACAACGCCCCAGATGAGCGCAAAGGACATGCCGCGCAGAACCGGGCCGCCAAGCACAAAGATCGCCAATAGCGCAAGCAACGTCGTGCCCGATGTAAGCAAGGTACGCGACAGTGTTCCGTTCAGGGCAAGATTGATCAGTTCGGGGCTCGCCATTTTCTTGTATTTGCGTGCTTCTTCACGAACCCGGTCGAACACGACGACCGTATCGTTCATGGAATAACCAACAATCGTCAAAAGCGCCGCAATGGTGGAGAGATTAAATTCCAATTGCAACCCGGCGAAGACACCGATTGTGAGGATCACATCATGGACCAGGGCCGAAACGGCCCCGAGTGAAAACTGCCACTCGAACCGGAACCAGATATAGACCAGCATCAGCATGAGCGCGACGGCAAGCGCCGTTATCCCGGACCGAAACAATTCACCGGAAACTTTCGGACCAACAGTCTCGCGGCTGTTAATGGTAAGCCCGTTGAAATCCGTTGTAAGCGTATTTTCAATAAGGTCGGTCGCTTCTTGTTGTGCAAGTTCTGGGCTCTGCCCTTCTTCGACATCTTGGGTCGCAATTTTCACGACAAAGACGGCCTGGGCCTCGACCCCGGTTCCCCGTGCTTCAGTGATTTCGACCTGCCCGAGGCCAAGGTCTGACAGGCTGGAGCGAATATCGTCGACCTCAACGCCCGCCGGCTTGGTCGTTTCGATGACGGAGCCGCCCCTGAAATCAATGCCGAAGTTCAAGCCCTGGGTGACGATCAAAAAGATCGAAAGAATGATCGCCGCCAGAGAAAACAGGAAGGATGGCAGCCGAAGCCTCATAAAGCTGACATTGGTCCGATCCGGAACGTATTTCATAAACATGCTGGATCGCTTTCCCTAGAGTGCGAGTTTCTTTGGCCGCGCCGCATTTAACCACATGGATGTGAACCAACGGGTGACGACAAAGGCCGTAAACACCGATGTAAGGATACCTATGGCCAGTGTCACTGCGAATCCTTTCACGGGCCCCGAGCCGAGCGCATACAGGATTGCAGCGGCAATGAATGTTGTAATGTTGGCATCCAGAATCGTGGACAAAGCGCGTTCATACCCGGCTTGAACGGCCGTCATTGCGCCGCGCCCGGCACGGGTTTCTTCCCGGACCCGCTCGAACACGAGGACGTTTGCATCCACGGCCATACCGATTGTTAGGATGATCCCGGCAATCCCCGGCAAGGTCAGCGTCGCGCCAAGGCCCGAGAGCAAACCGAGAATCAAAACGATATTGGCCATCAGGGAGCCAACGGCAAAAATGCCGAGCCGACTATAGGCAAGCACCATGAAGACGGCGACCAAGATCAAGCCAATGATCGACGCCGTTGTTCCGGCGCGGATGGAGTCCTCTCCCAGGCTCGCCGACACGGTGCGTTCATTGATAAATTGCAGCTTTGCCGGCAACTCGCCTGCTTCAATAATCGCTGCGAGGTCATTTGCCTCATCCAGTGTGAATTGCCCGGTAATCTGGACGCTACCACCGTAAATCGGCTCATTGATGCGGGGCGCGGACATGATGCGGTCGTCGAGCACGATTGCGAAGATACGACCCGTGTTTTGAGCTGTGGTATCACCAAATCGGCGTGCACCCGCGCCGTTTAGACGGAAGTCCACAGCCGGTGAATTGTCGTCCGGATCGAAGCCTTGGGAGGCTGAGGCGATGTCCGAGCCCGTAACCACTGGCGTTTCGCTGACGAGATTGGGAAACCCCTGATCGTCATATAGCAAACGGAACCCGGGGCGAACGCGGCCAGCCAAGGCGTTTTCGAGGTCCGACTGACTGTTGCTGACAAGGTTGAATGTCATCCGCCCCGCCTGGTCGAGGATGCCTTTGATGCGCTGCGGATCGGCCTCGCCGGGCGATTCAAGAACGATACGATTTTCACCCTGGGGCTGGACGGAAATTTCACTGACGCCTTCAGGGTCGATCCGCCGTCGCACAATCTCGATTGTCTTGCGTTGAGCATCTTTGACAAGCGCTTCTCGAGCCGTCGGCGTCATGGTGATTGTAAACCGGCCGGCGGGGGTCGACTGAATATCGAACGTGCGTTGGCCGCCAATCGCGCCCTGGACAGGCGTATTGATCGCCCGCAGGCGACGTGTGGCTTCGGCAGTTTCATCTGGATTTTTGAGCTGAACGACGAGGGATCCATTGACCGATTCAATTGCGTCCCGCGTGATACGGGGGCGCTGGAGGAGCGCATCTACAATATCGCGTTGCACGATTTGCATCCGGTTGCTGACAACTTCGTCCGGCTCGATTTCCATCAGCAGGTAAACACCGCCCTGCAAATCGAGGCCGAGATTAACTTTCTTGCTTGGCAGAAAGCTGGGCCACCAGCTCTCATCGGCGGCGTTTAGGTCGTCCTGATAGGCTTGCAGATCTTCAGGGGATTGGGAAAGCGGCGGCTTGGGATCGACGCCCATAAACGAATTCGGCAAGACATTGGGCAAGGCGAGCATTAACCCAACCAGCAAAACACCAATAATCGTAAGGAGTTTGGTGGGCGAAAAATGCAGCATGGGCGCGCGTGCTCCAGATTAGCTGGGCTTGGAATCATTGGCTGGCACAAGCTGTCCCTTGCCACGGACATCGGCGATCATGCCCTTAACAAGCCTGGCACGGACACCATCGGCAAGTTCAATGGTCAGCTCTTGCTCTGCAACCTTTGTCACCTTTGCGATAAGGCCGCCCGTGGTGATGACGGTGTCACCGCGGCGAATATTCTCAACCATTTCACGATGTTGCTTGGCGCGTTGCTGTTGGGGCCGAATGATCAGGAAATAAAAGATCAGAATTAATGGAACGAAGAGCAGCAGGTTCTGAATGAACGCGCCTCCGGCGCTTGGAGCTGCAGGCGCAGCGAGGGGCAAAGCGGTAAAGCTTGCGTCGAATATCGCGGAGGTGATCGCGGTCATAGCAGCGCCTCTTACTTACCTTGTTGCGGAGCGCTTTCGTATATCCGGCGCGCCCCTTGATTGCAAACGCTTCACATAGGGGGGTTACAATGCTTTTGAAACCCCGGACATCAGCGGTGTATGGGGGTGGGTTGGTTCGCTTGATTGGGGAATACCATTTTTGTCCAGAACGACAAGGGATTGTGTCTCGCCTTCAGCAATCGGCGCAATGCAGAGCCCGCCATCGGACAACTGACTAAGAAGGCCTGAAGGAACCTCAGAGACAGAGCCAGTCAACAATATTCGGTCAAAGGGCCCAGCTTCGACCCAACCCAACAGGCCATCGCCATGGCGAACGGAGACCGATTCGATTCCGAGGTGCTGATAATTCTGCACGGCCCGGTCCGCGAGCCGGCGAAACCGCTCCATGGCGAATACCGTTTCGGTGAACTCCGCAACGAGGGCGGCGGTGTACCCGCTGCCACAGCCAACAATCAAAATTCGGGGATCGGAGACATCTTGTAGCCGGAGCAGCTGGATCATGGCCGCCAGGGTTGAGGGGCGCTCCAGGGTCTGACCGCAGCCAATTGGCAGAACGCAATCTTCGTAAGCGAGACCTGCAAGCTCCGGCTCGATAAACGCCGACCTGGGGACCGCTTCGACGGCCCTTAGAACATTTGGATCGGTAACCCCTTCCCGCCGCAGGGTGAGGATAAGGCGCGCAGCCTGGAAAGGATCGTCGTTCAGCTCTCCCATAATTGGGTCATTGCGCCGAGGTGCGGGTGGTGGGTCAGATCCGCGTGCAGCGGCGTGATGGAGATATAACCATCGTAAATGGCCTTCAG